>CALLYR010000347.1 GCA_937859005.1 uncultured Paracoccus sp.
CGGACGGGCCGCTTGCCCTGATCGGCCCCTCGGCCGCGGCCGGGATCGCGGGGGCCAGCCGTCTTGCCTATGAACGCGGGCTGCGCAACCTGCTGGAGCCGCGCATGGTCGCCTTTCTGGAAGCGACGATGTGGCGCCAGATCCGCGATCCCGATTTCCTGCTGGGCGCGATGAAGGCCTATCAGATGCTGACCGGGCTCGGGCCTTATGACAAGGTCTGGCTGGCCGAATGGTGGCAGCAGATCCTGCCGGAATTCGCCGCCGATCCGCTGTTTCCGACCGACGCCGCCCGCGTTCATCAACTGGCCGCGCTGGAGCGTCTGGGGGGCGACGAGACCCGCATCGTGGCCGACCCCGAACTGGTCGAGGCCGCCCTGCAGGCGATCTGCACCGTGCCGCTGTCGGTGCGCGCCTATCGCATCCTGATGTCCGAACCCGAAATCGCCGCGCTGCCGCCGTGGGTTCCGGCAGAAAAGGCCGGGCCGCTGGCCGCGCAGGTGCTGACGCGGCTGTCGGGCCAGACGCTGCGGCAGGGTATTCCCGGCGCCTTCACCTGGCAGGGCTTTCACGGGGCGGTGCAGCCGATGCTGCCGGTGGCCGCGGAATCGGCGCTGCGCGACCGCAAGGTCTTTGCCGGGGGCTGCGCGGAAAGCGCGGACGCCTCGGCCGCCTCGCTGCAGGCCGACATGATGAAGCTGTACCAGGACGATTTCATCAGCCAGTGGGACGCATTCCTGCGCGACGTGCGGCTGGCGCCGATCCCGGACCTGGCGACCGCCACCGCGAACCTCAAGGATCTTGCCAGCCCCGACAGCACGCTGAAGCAGCTGCTGAACGCCGTGGTCGCGGAAACCGACCTGACCCGCCCGCCCGAAGGTGACAGCGCCCCCGAGATCGACCCGGGCGTTCTGAAGAAGATGGCCGGCAAGCTGGGCCTTGGCGCCGCGGCAAAGATCGGCACCCGGATCGCGGGCGCGGCCGGGGACCGGGGCGCGGCCGAAACCCCGCCGCCCGGCGCCGAGATCGCCCGGCATTTCGCTTCCTTGAAAGCGATCGTCGCCGAGGTGGACGGCAAGCCGCCGCTGATCACGGATGCCGAAACCGCGCTTGGCGCGCTGTCGAAGGAACTGCTGACCGTGCAGGCCAGTCCCGATCCGCAGGCGGCGCTGCTGTCGCGGGGCGGGCTGCCGCAACTGACAGGCGATCTGCGCAACGTCGCGGCCACCCTGCCCGATCCGGTCGATGCATGGCTGGCATCCATCGCCGGCGACACGATCAGCGTCACGCGCGAGGCGATCGTGGCGCAACTGAACGCGCGCTGGCGGGCGGATGTGCTGCCCTTCTGCCGCACGGCGACGGCCGGGCGCTATCCCTTCACGGCCGATTCCGCCATCGACGTGACCGTCAGCGATTTCCAGCAGCTTTTCGGCCCCGGCGGCCGTTTCGATGTCTTCACCAACGACACGCTGGCGCCCTATGTGGACACCAGCGCGCGCCCCTGGCGCTGGCGGGCCGATCTGGGGCTGAACGCCCGCACGCTGGTCCCGTTCGAGCAGGCGCGCGCCCTGCGCGATGCCCTGTTTCCGGGGGGCGCGGGCCCGGTCATGGCCTTCACGCTGGAACCCAGGGACCTGACCCCCAATGCCGCGCGGGTCACGCTGGACGTGGACGGGCAGAACCTCGTCTATTTCCACGCCGCCGCCCGGCCCGTGCCGATGACCTGGCCGGGCAAGGACGGCACCAACCTGATCTCGCTGAGCTTTGCCCCGGTCGATGGATCGGGCGAGGCGATGACGACCGAAACCGGCGCCTGGGCCTGGTTGCGGCTGATCCGCAAGACCGGGCTTGCGCCCACGGGACAGCCCGAGGTCTTCGGCCTGCGGCTGGGCATCGGCCCCTATGCCGCCAGCTTCGAACTGCGCGCGGCCTCGGTCGAAAATCCCTTCGACCTTGGCATGTTCGGCGCCTTCCGATGCCCGGACGGGTTCTGAACCCGCAGGCGGGCTTCTGGGGCAAGCTGCCCGCGCGCGGGGATTTCGTGGGCCGCGGCCTGCCCGACACCTTCCGCCACCGCTGGGACGGCTGGGCCGCCGCGCATCTGGCC
>CALLYR010000348.1 GCA_937859005.1 uncultured Paracoccus sp.
GCGCCTTCGGACCCCCCCGTGACGGAACCCGCGCTGCGGCTGACATCGATGCCGGCGGTCATGAAGCGGTCCCAGTTCTGGGCGACGCGCGGCCCCATCTGCGCCAGTTCGAAATCCTCGCGCAGGCGCTCGCCGGCGGCGACCATGCCGGGGTCCAGAAAGGGCTGGCCATTGGCATCGCGGCGGCGGGCCATCGACTGCAGCGGGCTTTCGGCCAGGTTGACGCGCATCGGGCGCAGCCCGTCGCCCTCGGGATCGTCCAGCAGCCGTTCCTCGAATACGCGGTGACGCCGGGCATGGTCCGGGCCTGCGTCCGGCGCCGGGCCGGTCCAGCCTGCAGGGGCCTCGGCCATGCCGCCGCCGACCGGCTGCGCCTCGGAAAAGTCGCCGGCCGGGGGAAGGCCCAGCCCGCGCCCCGCCACCATGGATTTCAGCGCAGCCCGCCCCGCGGCGGTGATGGCATGGCGGGTGATCCGTCCGGCCGCCGGGCCGGTCATCGCCACCCAGCCGCGCAATGCAAGCTGTTCGGCCAGACGCCGATCCAGAATGGCGGTGCGGATGTCCGCGCGCGTCACGATGGCCTTGTCCAGATCCGGGGCCACAGCCAGCACCGCGCCGGGTTCGGCCAGCCTGCGCAGGATGCGGCGAGCCTGCGCCAGGTCATGCCCGGTCAGCGCGCCCTGCCCCGCGGCCTCGATCGCGCGGTCGATCAGCGGGTCGTCGCGGCGCGATTCAAAGCGGCGGATGCGGCGCAGGATGGTCGAGGCATGGCAACCCGTCTCTCGCGCCAGCGCACGGATCGACACGCCTTCCTCGACATGGCGCAGGTAAAGCTGCGCATCATCCGGCAGGGCGGCGGCCTCCGCCGGCACGGCTCCGCGCGGGATGGACGCAGAGGGGTCTTCGGGCTGACGCAGGATCTGCTGCACCAGCAGCGCAGGCTGCACCGCGCCGGAAGTCGCCGCCACGGCGGCTGCGCCGGTGAAATCACCCGTCAGTATCGTCATCTTCAAATCGTCCTTGTGGTCCTGGCGCCTTGTGCGCGGCTGTGTGCTGGGGGCCAGACCTGACGAAAAAGACAGGTTCTGGGTCACCGCGGTCACCATTTCCTAATAATTCTTAAAGAATTGTTCCCGCTCCGAACGCTGCTCGGGGCTGTGGCGCAACAGGGTCGCGGCGGCCGCAGATTGATCCGGCCTGAACACCCGGAGCCTGTCATGAGCCTGATGTCCAATGTGATTGCCTTTCCCTTGCAGCCCATCGTTGCGCCGCTGCGCCGCCCGGCCGCCCTGATCCGGGCAGCCCGCGCCGGCCAGCCGGCATGGCGGCGCGGCCGCGACCTGCGCGGGTTGAAAGCCTGCCGCAAGCCGGTGCCGCCCTGCCCCGCCTGCGGGCCGAGGAAGAGGGACTGAACGCCGCCCGGCTGGCCGGTGCCGCCGATTACGACATGCACCGTCATGTGCTTCTGATGATCGCCATCCTGGCCGAAAGCCGCGCCCTGTCCGCGGCGGAACCCCAGGGACGGTGTGCAGGCAGCAGATGACCGGCAGGATCGATCCCGCAGGCGCCGGTGGGCCGGCAACCTGCCGAAAACGACACATCGGCGTGATTGACGCGGGCCTCTGGCCTCACTAACCTGCGGCCAATGATTGACCGGCCCGTCCGGCAGGGAAGCAAGGGAAAGGGTCGCAGCCAGGCGCTGCGGCCCTTTTCTGTCACCGGCGGGATTGACACAAAGGTTATTCTGCCCTGCCTGACAAGGACGGCCGCGCATGCTAGCAGGCCCCGGCCCCTTCTTTGGAAAAGGATCGACATATGGCGTCCCGAATCCCTGCCATGCTGGCCGCTGATCGCCGCACTTCCCGCCGCTCAGGCCTCGGCGCAGACGGCGCCCGACAGCGCGGCCGCGCCAGCCGCTCCGCCCGCGGCTGCTCCGGCGCCTGCGGACGCCGCCGCGCAACAGACCACCGGAACCGCCGCCCCCGCGGGCGAGGATGCCGCGGCCCCCGCACCTGCCGAAGCGGCCGCCCCTTCGGCGGCCGAAAGCGCCGCTGTCCCGGCCGAAGGCGCCGCGCCCGCTGCCCCTGAAGGCGCGACCCCCGCCAGCCCTGCGCCGGATGCCGCCCAGCCTGCGGGCGAACAGATGGCCGGCAGCTATTACACCAAGTCCACTCATGGCGACTGGCTGCTGCGCTGCCTGAAAACCCAGGACGGCAAGGACCCGTGCGAGCTTTACCAGCTGATGAAGGATTCCGAAGGCTCGCCCGTGGCCGAGGTCTCGGTGATTCCCTTCACCGGCAAGGCGGCGGCGATCCTGAACTTCGTCGCGCCCCTTGAAACCGATCTCGGCACAGGACTGGGGCTGCAGATCGACAGCGGCAAGAACAGCGCCTTTCCCTTCATGGTCTGCGCCCGCATCGGCTGCATCTCCCGCGTCGGCATGACCGAGGCCGAACTGGCCGCGCTGAAGAAAGGCAATGCCGCCACCGTGTCGCTGCTGCCCTTTGGCGGCGAGCCGGACAAGAACACGGTCAAGCTCAACCTGTCGCTGAAAGGCTTCACCGCCGGCTTCGACGAACTGCAGAACGTCATGAAGGCGCTGCAGTAACGCGGCCGACACAAGCTGACAGGGGGCGGCGCAGACCGGCGCCCCCTTTCATCGGACCGGGCATATGAAAAAGGGCGCCGCGACGGCGCCCTTTCGCGGCTCTGTGGCCTCGCTCAGCCGACCGGCAGCGCGACAAAGCGCGGCTCGCCCCCGCGGCGCACCAGCATCAGCAGGGACTTGCGCCCCGCCTCCCTGGTTTCGGCGATGCGGGCGTCCAGCTCGGCCAGCGTCGCGACCGGCTGCTGGCCGGCCTCGGTGATGACATCTCCGGCCCGCAGACCCTGGTCGGCGGCAGGCCCGGCGGGATCGACGCTCTGGACGACCAAGCCCTTGACGTCACCGGACAGTTCCAGCTGAGACGCCAGTTCGGGGGTCAGCGGGGTCACCGTCATGCCCAGCGTGGTGGACGTGTCCGGGCTGCCGCTGCCGCGCAAGTACGGCGGCTCGCCGGCGCAGTTCGCGCAGACGCGCGCGGCGATCCCGTTGGCGGCGGCATTGCCTTCGGCCAGTTCGCGCCGGCCCAGCGTCACTTTCAGCGTGACCGGCTCTCCATTGCGCTGGACGACGACATCGACGGCTTCGCCCACGGGCGCATCGGCCACGCGCCGGACCAGGTCGCGGGTGTCCTTGACCTCGCCACCCGCGAACGAGGTGATGACGTCGCCAGCCTTCATCCCCGCATCGGCCGCAGGACCGGCCGGCACATCCGTGACCATCGCGCCCGCCTCGGACGAAAGTCCCAGTGAATCGGCGATGTCCGGGGTCACGTCCTGGATCTTGACGCCCAGCCAGCCGCGGCGGGTTTCCCCGAACTGCTCCAGCTGGTCCACGACCTTGCTGACCACGTTCGACGCCATCGAGAAACCGATCCCGATCGAGCCGCCGTTGGGCGACAGGATCGCCGTGTTCATGCCCACGACCTTGCCATCCATGTTGAACAGCGGCCCGCCCGAGTTGCCGCGGTTGATGGCGGCGTCGGTCTGGATGAAGTCGTCATAGGTGCCCGTCAGCGCCCGGCTTTTCGCCGAGACGATCCCGGACGAGGCCGAGAAACCCTGCCCCAGCGGGTTGCCAAGGGCCAGCACCCAGTCGCCGACACGCGCCTGGTCGCTGTCCGCGAATTCCACGAAGGGCAGCGGATTGGGCGATTCGACCTTCAGCACCGCGATGTCGGTGTTCGGGTCGGTGCCGATCACCTTGGCCGGCAGGCGCCCGCCGGAATAGAATTCGACCTCGATCTCGTCGGCGCCCTCGATGACGTGATTGTTCGTCACGATCAGCCCCTCGGCCGAAACGACGAATCCCGACCCCAGCGCATTCGAGCGTTCGCGCGAGCCGAATCCCTCAGGCCCGAAGGGCATCCCCTCGGGGCCGTTGGGCATTCCCGGAAAACCGAAATCTCGGAACAGATCCGAAAACGGGCTGCCGTCGGGCAGCATCGGCCCGCCGCGCGTCGGACGCGACACCACGGCGGTGGTGGTGATGTTGACCACTGCCGGGCTGACCCGCTCCACCAGATCGGCAAAGCTGTCGGGCATCACCTGCGCCCGCGCCGCAGCGGAGGGCGGGGCAGAGAGGGGTGTGTTGGCGTTGGCGGCTTCCGGGATCTTGCCGGTTTCGGCCTGACCCGGAACGGTCGTGGTGGGCGGCGTCGTTTCCGGCTGCGGCGCAACCTGGGCCTGGGTCTGGCCAGGCGGCACAGCCTGCTGGCCCCAGGCCGGCATCAGAGCCAGGGTCAGGGCCAGGGTCGAGGCGGTCCAGGGGGTGAGCTTCGCCGTGTCGGCGAGAAGCAGCTTCGGATCGTTGACGAGCGCGCGGGCGATGG
>CALLYR010000349.1 GCA_937859005.1 uncultured Paracoccus sp.
GCCGCTGGTCGAAAGCGCGGTTCCCGACCGGCCCTGGTAGGACCGCCCGGCGGGGATGAACCCTGGCCCCGGCGCATCGCGCGCCGGGGTTCCTCATGAAAGGCGTCTGCGTGACTGCCGCTGTGCCGTCCAGGACGCACGCGGACATCATCGCCAAGGGAAAGGTTCCCCTCGCCCCCCGAGCTTGCTATCACCCGGCGAGGGTCAGATCGGGGTGCAGCATGCGTTTCGTTGCGTTTCTTGCCGCTGTGCTGGCGGTGTCCCCTGCAGCCGCGCGCGAGGCGGTGGATGCGTACAGGGGCACCCCGCCGCCGCTGGAACAGCGCGCGCCGGCCGCAGCGGTGGCAAGGGCCGCGGCCGAACCGCCCGAATCCGAAAAGCAGCCCGATCCCGCCCGGCGCTGCACCGCCGACGGGCGCAGCTGCATCACGCTGGCCAGCTATGTCGCGGATGTCTGCACCACCATCGAACGCGCTGCGGGCGACAACCGGCTGGACCCGAACTTTCTGGCGCGGCTGCTGTGGAAGGAAAGCCTGTTCGAGCCCTCGGCGATCTCGCCCGTGGGCGCGCTGGGCATCGCCCAGTTCATGCCGGAAACCGCGCGCCTGCGCGGTCTGAAGGACCCGATGAACCCGGCCGAGGCGATCCATGCCTCGGCCGCCTATCTGCGCGACCTGGTCGAGGGCTTCGGCAATATGGGGCTGGCCGCCGTCGCCTATAACGGCGGCGAGGGACGGGCGCAGAACTTTACTCGCGGGGCCAACAGGCTGCCCTATGAGACGCAGGATTACGTCCTGGCGATCACCGGGCATGATGCCTGGATCTGGCGGGACAATCCCCCCGCGGATGCGGCGCTGGATCTGCGGCTGGACAGGGAAAAACCTTTCCGCGATGCCTGCATCCGGCTGGCCGGCAAGCGTACGCTGCGGGAATTCAGCACTCCGGACCGGGCCTGGCCGTGGGGCGTGATCGTGGCCTCGCATCCGAAACAGTCGGGGGTCCAGCAGCAGGTCAGCCGCCTGAACCGCCAGTTGCGCCCGATCCTGGGCGGCAAGCGGGTCAGTTACGTCCGCAAGAAACTGTCGGGGACGGCGCGCAAGATCTATACCGCGCAGATCGGCTATTCCTCGCGGAACGAGGCCTTCGCCTTCTGCAACCGGCTGAAATCGCTGGGTGGGCGCTGCATCGTGCTGCGAAATTGAGCGCCTTCGCCTCTGCCCCTGCCCGCGCCGGGGTGCGCCACCGCCGCGGCCGGTCTCCGCGATCATGACCAACGTCCTTGTCTTTGCGGCCACCGTGTTGATCTGGAGCACAAGCTGGATCGCCATCGCGGCCCAGGTCGGGCCGGTCCCGGCGCTGGTGTCGGTGTTCTGGCGCTTTGCGCTGGCCGGGGCGATCCTGATGGCGTGGCTGGGGGCGACCGGACGGCTGCGGGTGCCCGCGCGGCGGGACCAGCCGTTCGTGCTGGCGCAGGCCCTGTGCCTGTTCAGCCTGAACTTCATCTGCTTCTACACTGCGGCCCATCACATCCCGTCGGGGCTGCTGTCGGTGATCTTCTCGCTGGCGACGATCTTCAACGCATTGAACGCGCGGCTGTTCTTCGGCGACCGCATCACCGGGCGGGTGGTGCTGGCGGCGGGCCTTGGGGCGGCGGGGGTGGCGCTGCTGTTCGCGCGCGACCTGATGGTGGACCTCGATGCCGGGACGCTGCGCGGGGTCGGGCTGGCGACGATGGGCACGATGCTGTTTTCGCTGGGCAACATGGTTTCGCGGCGCAACAGCGCGGCGGGGGTGCCGCTGGCCTCGGTGAATGCCTGGGGAATGGCCTATGGCGCGGGGGTGCTGGCGGCACTGATCGCGGCCACGGGCACGCCGGTGGTGGCGCCGCCGGATGCGAAATATCTGGTGGCGCTGCTTTATCTGGCGGTCGTCGCCTCGGTGATCGGCTTCACGACCTATCTGCTGCTGGTGGCGCGGCTTGGCCCGTCGCGGGCGGCCTATGCGACGGTGCTGTTCCCGGTGGTGGCGCTGACCCTGTCCACCCTGTTCGAAGGGTATCGCTGGCACTGGACCGGCATCCTGGGGCTGGGGCTGGCGATGCTGGGCAATGTGGTGATGTTCGCGCCCCTGCCGGGGTTCATGCGCGCGGCCGGTGCGGTCCGGCCGCGCGTCTGAGGGTCATTCGGTCCAGCGCACCTGCGTCAGGTCGTTGGCGGGCGTGGGGGCGTTTTCCCACAGGCCCTCGATGCGGGCATCGGCGACGCCGGTCTTGGCCAGCTGGAACAGGAATGCCGCCGGATGGTCGGCGGCCAGCATCTCCTGCGCCTGCACCAGCAGGGCGCTGCGCTGCGTGGGGTCGATGGTCGCCTTCAGCTGCTGCATCAGCGCGACGAATTCCGGGCGGTCATAGTGGAAGTAATAATCCTGCCGCCCATAGATATCGATGTCCAGCGGCTCGGTATGGCTGACGATGGTCAGGTCGAAATCGCCGCCCTTGAACACGGATTCCAGCCACTGGGCCCATTCCATGTTCGTGATCTCGGTCTCGATTCCCACGTCGCGCAGCTGCGCGGCCACGATCTCTCCGCCGCGGCGGGCATAGGGGGGCGGGGGCAGCGCCAGCCGCAGTTTCGGGACCGAGACCCCGGCCTCGGCCAGCAGGGCCCTGGCCCGTTCGGGATCGTATGCCGATTGCGCGGTCAGATCGACGTAATCGGGATGGTGGGGGGCGAAATGGCTGCCGATGGGGGTGCCGTATCCGAACATCGCCCCGTCGATGATCGCCTGCCGGTCGATGGCATGGGCGATCGCCGCGCGCACCTTGACGTTGTCCAAGGGCGGATTGGCGTTGTTCATCGACAGGATCGTCTCGCCCTCGGTCGTTCCCACGATCACCTTGAAGCGCGGGTCGGCCTGCAACTGCGGCAGGGTTTCGGGCGCGGGATAGTTGGGGAATGCGTCCACGTCGCCCGCCATCATCGCGGCAAAGGCCGCCGTGGGATCGGCGATGAAGCGGAAGGTGGCCGAGGCCAGCGCGGGCTTTTCCCCCCAGTATCCGTCGAAGCGGGTCAGCGTGACGTGATCGCCCTGCGTCCATTCCGAAAACCGGAACGGGCCGGTGCCGACCGGGTTGGTCGCATTGCCCGCGGCCGAGGCGGGGTCCACGATCACCGCATCGCCCCAGGCCATCTTCCAGGGGAAGTTGCCGTCCGGCCCCTTCAGCGTGACCCGGACCAGGTCGGGGGCCACGGCCTCGACGCTCTCGATGTCCTCGAACAGGGCCTTCTGGGCATTGGTCGACTCCTCGCCCCGCGCCCGGTCCAGCGAGAACACCACGTCCTGCGCGTCGAAACCGGCGCCGTCGTGGAAGCTGACCCCCGTGCGCAGCCGGAACTCGTGGACGCGGCCGCCGTCCTTCGCCTCCCAGCTTTCGGCCAGGCCGGGCTGGATGCTGCCATCGGGCGCGAATCTGGTCAGGCCCTCGAACAGGTTGGCATGGACGATCTCGTCGATGGCGGCGGCGGCGCCCCCGGTGGGGTCCAGCGTCGGCGGCTCCAGCACCATGCCCAGCCGGATGCTGTCCTGCTGGGCCAGCGCCGGTCCTGCGAGACAGGCCAGCACGGCCGCGATGGCGAGATGATTGCGCAACATCGGTTTCCCCCGGTTGATCCGTTCGCCGAAAGCCTAGGGGCCAAGCCGTCGCGCGATCAAGCCCGTCCTGCGGGGGGCCGCGCGGGCGGGATCAGCTGCTGGACGATGCCGGCCAGCAACAGCCACAGCGAGGTCACGACCAGCCCCCAAAGCGCCCAGCTTTGCGGGTGGAAATGGACGGCTGCGGCCCAGCCGGCAAAGATCACCCAGGCCACCGCCATCGGCAGCGATACGGCCCGCCAGCGTTCGGTGCGGACAGGATGGATGAACTTGACATTGGTGAACATCGTGACCGCAAGGGCCACGACGACGATCAGGATCACCCAGAAATTGGGTTTCAGCGCGAACAGGACCAGCACGACCATGTTCCAGCAGGCCGGAAATCCGGCAAAGCTATTGTCGCGCGTCTTCATCCTCGTGTCGACGAAATAGATCACCGAGCCATAGACGATGGCGATGATGCAGACCCATCCCGTCCAGCCCGGAAGCAGGCCCGACTTGAACAGCGCATAGGCCGGGATGAACACATAGGTCAGATAGTCGATGATGAGGTCCATCAGGACCCCGTCATAGGTCGGCCAGTTGTCCTTGACGTGGTAGCGCCGGGCCAGCGGGCCGTCGATGCCGTCCACCACCAGCGCCACGACCAGCCAGACGAACATGGCCGACCAGCGTTCCTCGACCGCCGCCAGCAGCGCCAGCATCGACAGGACGGCGCCGGTCGCGGTCAGCAGATGGACCCCAAGGGCCTGAAAGCGCTGTTTCATGGAACGGCTTGTCGCACCGCCCGCCGCCGCGCGCAACCATTGCGGCGCGGCGCGCATCTGCACCCGTTGCCCGCCGGCATCGGGTCAGGCGGGCATGATCGGCAGGGCGGTGGTGGCCTTCATCTCCTCCATCGACAGAAGGGCGGTCACGTTCTGGATGCGGACCTCGGCGATCAGGGACTGATAGAAGCGGTCATAGGCGCGGGCATTCCGCACGAAGATCTTGAGGATATAGTCGATTTCCCCGGCCAGGCGGTGCGCCTCGATCACCTCGGGGCGGGCGCGGACGGCGGCCAGGAACCGCGCGGCCCAGTCGGGGTCGTGTTCCGATGTGCGGATCAGCACGAAGAAGCACGCCTCCAGTCCCAGCGCTTCGGCATCCAGCAGCGCGACCTGACCGCGGATCACGCCCTGTTCGCGCAGGCGGCGGATGCGGTTCCAGACCGGCGTGCGCGAGGCGCCGACGCGGGTGGCGATCTCCTCCAGCGGCAGGCTTGCGTCCTGCTGCAACAGCGACAGGATTTTCCGGTCGGTTTCGTCCAGCCGGACGGCTGTCCGTTCTTCGGCGGGGGTCTTGGGCATGTTTCCCGGAATCCTTCGTTCGGAACAGAATTACCATCTTATTTTTCCCGGAGTATGGCCTTTTGCAAGACATTTTTTCTATTGTAAGCGAGCCAACCACACGGGTGACGCCATGTCCAAGACCTTTGTTCCTTCTGAAAAGACCCCGGCGGTGCTGACCGCCAACGACCTGCGGAACGGGCGCTGCGTATGGATGTCGGCCAGCGGCTGGACCACCGATCCCAAGGCGGCGACCCTGTATGAAGACGCGAACCTTGCCGATTTCGCCCTGCTCGACGCGCAGGCTCAGGCTCATGTCGTCGTCGGCCCCTATCTGATCGAGGCCACGCGCGACGCGCACGGCCGCCCCGCCCCCGCCCATTTCCGCGAGGCGTTCCGCCAGCGCGGCCCCTCCACCGAAAACGTCGTCCGCAACGCCGCACCTGCCGGGGTTTCCCATGTTTGACGCATCGCCCGAACCCAACGCCTATCTGCGCCACCGCGCCGCGCAGTTCCGCGCCCAGGTCGCCCGCCGCCTGGACGGCAGCCTGACCGAGGAGGAATTCCGCCCCCTGCGGCTGATGAATGGCGTCTATCTGCAACTGCATTCCTATATGTACCGGGTGGCGATCCCTTACGGCGCGCTGACGCCGGACCAGTTGCGGATGCTGGCCCATGTCGCCGAACGCTTTGACCGCGGCTATGGCCATTTCACCACCCGCACCAACATCCAGTTCCACTGGCACGAACTGGTCGATATCCCCGATTCGATGGATGCGCTGAATTCGGTCGGCATCCACAGCATCCAGACTTCGGGCAACACCATCCGCAACATCAACGCCGACGCCTTCGCCGGCGCCGCCGCGGACGAGCTGGAGGACCCGCGCCCCTGGGCCGAGCTGGTGCGCCGCTGGTCCACCGATCACCCCGAGTTCCAGTTCCTGCCGCGCAAGTTCAAGATCTCGGTCTCGGCCGGCAAGCAGGACCGCTCGGCGGTCTCGGCCTATGATATCGGGTTGCGGATCGTCGAACGGGACGGCGCGCGCGGCTTTCAGGTCTGGATCGGCGGGGGGCTGGGCCGCACACCCTATCTGGGGCAGGTGGTGCGCGATTTCCTGCCCCAGGCCGATCTGCTGCCCTATCTGGAGGCGATCCTGGCGGTCTATAACCTGACCGGCCGGCGCGACAACAAGTGGAAGGCGCGCATCAAGATCACCGTGGCCGAACGCGGCCTCGACGTGATGCGGGCCGATATCGAGGACGAGTTCCAGCGCCGCCGCGCCGAGTTCTCGGGTCTGGATCAGGACATCCTGAACGGCTTGCGCGCGCGGTTCGCCCCGCCCGAGTTCGTTGATGCGCCGGTCGACGCCTATGAGGCGGCGCGGGCGGCCAATCCGGGCTTCCGGTCGTGGACGGACACCAACCTGCATCCGCATCGCATTCCCGGCCATGCCAGCGCCATCATCACGCTGAAGGCGCCGGGTGCCACGCCGGGCGACATGAGCGCCGACCAGATGCGGCTGGTCGCCGGTCTGGCCGAGCGGCTGGCCCATGGCGACATCCGCGTGAACCACGACCAGAACATGGTCCTGCCGCATGTGCGCAAGGCCGATCTGCCCGAAATCTATGCTGCGCTGCGCGAGGCGGGCCTTGCCACGGCGAATGCGGGGCTGATCACCGACATCATCTCGTGCCCCGGCATGGATTTCTGCACGCTGGCGACCGCGCGGTCGATCCCGATCGCCAAGGATATCGCCGCGCATTTCCGCACCCGCGGGCTGGAGGACGAGATCGGCGAGATGAAGATCCGCATCTCGGGCTGCATCAACGCCTGCGGCCATCACCATCTGGGCCATATCGGCATCCTCGGCCTGGACCGGGCAGGGGTCGAGAATTACCAGATCACCATCGGGGGCGACGGCTACGAGACGCCGACGCTGGGCCAGCGCGTGGGCGCGGGTTTCCCGGCCGAGGAAGTGGTCCCGGCCATCGACCGGCTGATCGACGCCTATCTGGCGCACCGCGCGGATGCGTCCGAACGCTTCATCGACGCGCTGCGCCGCCTGGGGCCAGAGCCGTTCCGCGCCGCGATGTATCCGGGGACGGGACATGCTTGACGCAAATCTCGACCGCCGGGCCGAGGCGCTGAACGCCCGCTATCGCAACCATGCGGCGGTGCAGGTGCTGCGCCATGCGCTGTCGGACCCCGATCTGGGCCGGGTGGCGCTGGTGTCGTCCTTCGGGGCGGAATCGGTGGTGCTGCTGCACATGCTGTCGGTGGCCGCGCCCGCGACGCCGGTGCTGTTCATCGACACGCAGATGCTGTTCCCGGAAACGCTGGAATACCAGCGCAGCATCGCCGCGCGCCTGCCGCTGACCGACATCCGCATCATTCGCGCCGATCCGGTGGCGGTGACGGCGGCGGACCCGGACGGCACCCTGCACCGGCGCGACGCCGACGCCTGCTGCGGATTGCGAAAGGTCGTGCCGCTGGAACGGGCGCTGGCGGGCTTTGACGGCTGGATCACCGGGCGCAAGCGGTTCCAGGGCGCAGCCCGCGCGACGCTGGACTTCTTCGAGCCCGAGCCGCCCCTGCGGCTGCGCATCAACCCGCTGGCGCACTGGCGTCCGCAGGACGTGGCCGAATATATGGACGAAAACGCGCTGCCCCGGCATCCGCTGGTCACGCGCGGCTATGGCTCGATCGGTTGCGCGCCCTGCACCTCGGCGGTCAGGCCGGGCGAGGACCCGCGCGCCGGCCGCTGGCGCGGCTCGGCCAAGACAGAATGCGGCATTCATTTCATCGGCGGCAGGATGGTGCGCGTCCCCGCGGCCGATGCCGCGCCTGCACCCCAGACAACGGAGACCCCCATGACGACCGCAGCCGCCCCGAAATCCGATCCCGACTCCGCGGGCGCGCAGGTCGTTCAACTGGTCGACGCCCCTGTGCTGGTGCGCGACGACGGCTTTCACCCCGTTCAGGACGAACCCGTCGCCGTCCTGCCCCCCGACACCGACCCGGCGGCGCTGGGGCAGTACCTGAACGCCGACCTGATCGCGGTGGAGTTCCCCGCGATGACAGACGGGCGCGGCTTCACGCTGGCGCGCAGGTTGCGGACTCTGGGCTATGGGGGCCGTTTGCGCGCGACCGGGGCCATGATTGCCGATCAGTATGCAATGGCCCGCCGCGTCGGCTTCGACGAGGTCGAGATTTCCGCAGCCCTCGCCCGCCGCCAGCCGGAACCGCAATGGCTGGCGCGCGCCGACTGGCGTGACTGGGACCACCGGTCGCGGCTTGCGGGCTAGAGAATGCCCTTCATTTCCACTATATATGCCGGAACCGACATATGACACTGGATCTTCCCGTGGCCGATTCGCCCGATACCGCCCTTGTCTCCACCGCCCGGCTGATGCCGGATGCGCAAACCGTGACCGCCGTCCGGCACTGGACCGACTGGCTGTTTTCCTTTCGCGTGACGCGGCCCGCTTCGCTGCGGTTCCGGTCGGGCGAGTTCGTGATGATCGGCCTGCCCGACGAACGCGGCAAGCCGGTCCTGCGCGCCTATTCCATCGCCAGCCCCAACTGGGACGAGGAACTGGAGTTCTATTCGATCAAGGTGCCGGACGGGCCGCTGACCTCGCGCCTGCAACATATCAAGGCCGGCGACCGGATCATCCTGCGGCCGAAACCCGTGGGCACGCTGGTGCTGGACGCGCTCTTGCCCGGCAAGCGGCTTTGGTTCCTGGCGACGGGGACAGGGATCGCGCCCTTCGCGTCGCTGATGCGCGACCCCGAGACCTATGAGCGTTACGATCAGGTCATCATGATGCACACCTGCCGCGAGGCGGCCGAACTGAATTACGGCCGCGAGCTGGTGGACAACCTGCATCACGATCCCCTGCTGACCGAGATGTTCGGCGAGGATTTCGCGCAAAGGCTGGTCTATTACCCGACGACCACGCGCGAGACGACCGGGCGCATGGGCCGGATCACCGACAACCTGACCAGCGGCAAGGTCTTTGCCGACCTTGGCATCCCGCCCCTGAACCCGGCCGAGGACCGCGCGATGGTCTGCGGCAGTCTGGCCTTCAACGTGGACGTGAAGGCGGTGCTGGAAGGCTTCGGCCTGCACGAGGGGGCGAACAGCGAGCCAAAGGAATTCGTGGTCGAAAAGGCCTTCGTCGGCGACGGCATCTGACACGGCATCGGCCGGTCCGGGGGATGCCGGCCCCCCTTGTGCCTGCCGGCGCCCTCTTTGCCGGGAACAGTTCGCTGGACTGTTTTCCGTGTGCTCGAAACTCTGTAGACAATCGAGCAAAAGACATGAGATCCGCTTCTTTCTTCCTAGCGGAAATATCCCGGGGGTGCGGGGCAGCGCCCCCGCTGCGGCAGTTCGCGCAGGACCGGGCGTGCTCTCTCGGCGTTGACACGACCGGCCTGCCTGCCCATGTTCGCGGCCCGAATCGTCCCGGAGGTCCGCCATGCCCGTCGTCGTCGTCGAATCCCCGGCCAAGGCCAAGACCATCAACAGATATCTGGGCGACGACTATACGGTCCTGGCCTCTTTCGGCCATGTCCGCGACCTGCCGCCCAAGGACGGGTCCGTCGATACCGACGCCGATTTCGCGATGAAATGGGAAGTCGCGGCGGAATCGAAAAAGCATGTCAAGGCAATCAAGGACGCGCTGGCCTCGGACCCCAGGCTGATCCTCGCCACCGACCCCGACCGCGAGGGCGAGGCGATTTCCTGGCACCTGCGCGAGGCGCTGGCGCCCGCGCTGAAGAAGGGGGCCGAGGTCAGCCGCGTCACCTTCAACGCGATCACCAGATCCGCCGTGACCGAGGCGATGGCCAACCCGCGCCAGATCGACCAGCCGCTGGTCGATGCCTATCTGGCGCGGCGCGCGCTGGATTATCTGGTGGGCTTCAACCTGTCGCCGGTGCTGTGGCGCAAGCTGCCGGGCGCGAAATCCGCGGGCCGCGTCCAGTCGGTCGCCCTGCGGATCATCGTCGACCGCGAGATGGAGATCGAGGCGTTTCGCGCCCGCGAATACTGGACCGTCCATGCGGTTCTGGCGACGCCGAAGGGCGACGAATACCGCGCCACGCTGGTCAGCTATGCCGGGAAAAAGCTGGAACGCTATGATCTGGCCGACGAGCAGGCCGCCCGGCTGGCCGTCAGCGCGGTGCAGTCGCGCGACCTGACCGTCACCTCGGTCGCCAGCAAGCCCGCCATCCGCAATCCGTGGCCGCCCTTCATGACCTCGACCCTGCAGCAGGAGGCGTCGCGCAAGCTGGGCCTGGGCGCGCGGGCCTGCATGTCGGCGGCGCAGCGGCTTTATGAGGCGGGCCATATCACTTATATGCGGACCGACGGCATCGACATGGCGCCCGAGGCGGTGATGGCTGCGCGCGACGCGATCAAGGCGCGCTTCGGGGCCGAGTACGTTCCCAAGTCGCCGCGGATGTACAAGAACAAGGCCAAGAACGCGCAAGAGGCGCATGAATGCATCCGGCCCACCGACATGATGCTGTCGCCCGACAGGCTGAACGTCGAGCCCGAGCAGCGCAAGCTTTACGACCTGATCTGGAAGCGCACGCTGGCAAGCCAGATGGAGGCCGCGCGGATGGAGCGCACGACCGTCGAGATCGGCAGCGCCGACGGGCAGGTGGGCCTGCGCGCGACCGGGCAGGTAATGCTGTTCGACGGCTTTCTGCGCGTCTATGACCAAGGCAGCGACGACGACGAGGGCGAGGATTCCGCCCGCCTGCCGCAGATTGCCGAGGGCGAGCGCGCCGACAAGCGCGAGGTTACACCCGAGCAGCACTTCACCCAGCCGTCCCCCCGCTATACCGAGGCGACGCTGGTCAAGCGGATGGAGGAACTCGGCATCGGCCGCCCCTCCACCTATGCCAGCATCGTCACGACCATTCAGGACCGCGAATACGTCCGCAAGGACAAGAACCGCCTGATCCCCGAGGACAAGGGCCGGCTGGTGACGGCGTTCCTGGTGAAATATTTTCCGCGCTATGTCAGCTATGACTTCACCGCCGACATGGAGGGCGAGCTTGACGACATCTCGTCGGGCTCGCGCGAATACCGCGAGGTCCTGCGGCGGTTCTGGCGCGACTTTTCCGCCGCGCTGGCGGGCACGAGCGAGCTGCGCATCACCGAGGTGCTGGAAGCGATCGACGAGGCGCTGGCCCCGCATCTGTATCCCCCGCGCGCCGACGGGGGCGATCCGCGGGAATGTCCGCTGTGCGGGCAGGGGCGGCTGAACCTGAAGACCGCGCGGTCAGGCGGGGCCTTCATCGGCTGCACCAACTATCCCGAATGCCGCTATACCCGTCCCCTGTCGGGCGCCGAGGGCGAACCCGTGGGCGACACCGTGCTGGGGCTGGACCCGGAGGGTGCCGAGATCAGCTTGAAGAACGGCCGCTTCGGCCCCTATGTCCAGCGCGGCGAGGCGACGGCCGAGCAGCCGAAGCCGCCCCGCGCCTCCATCCCCAAGGGATGGGAGCCGGCCTCGATGGATCTGGAAAAGGCGCTGCTGCTGCTGGACCTGCCGCGCGAGATCGGCCCGCACCCCGAGGACGGCGTGCCGGTCGAGGCCGGGATCGGGCGCTATGGCCCCTATGTCAAGCACGGCACGCGCTATGTGAACCTGCCGGATGTGAGCGAGGTCTTTACCATCGGCATGAACCGCGCGGTCGAGGTGCTGGCCTCGAAACCCCAGCGCGGACGCGCGGCGGCGGCTCCTCTGGCGGAACTGGGCGAACATCCCGAAGGCGGCGCCGTGCAGGTGCTGAACGGGCGCTTCGGACCCTATGTCAAATGGGGCAAGATCAATGCCACCCTGCCGCGCGACATGGCGCCCGAGGGGGTGACGATGGACGCGGCACTGGAACTGATCGCGGCCAAGGCGGCGAAGGGCGGCAAGAAGGTGGCCTCGAAAAAGCCCGCCGCGGCAAGGTCTGCCGCGAAAGCGCCCGCAGCCGGGAAAACCGCACCGGCCGCCAAGTCCGCTGCGCGCAAGACTGCGGCGAAGCCGGCCGCCAAGGATGGCGCCGCGAAGAAACCCGCCCGCAAACCTGCCGCGCGGAAATCCGCCGGCGAAGCATGACGCATGGATCGCGCGGATGTTCGGGCATGGCCGCCGGCCTGCGCCCGATGCCGCCTGCCGATCCCGAAAGAACCGTGCCCTGAACCACCTGTTTCCCGCCGCGCTGTTGCTGGCGGCCTGGGCCGCACCTGCGCTGGCCCGGACCGCGCCCGATCAGGCGAATGACGATGTCGTCCATGTGCGCCATGCCTGCGCCGGGGGCGAGACGCGAGGCTGTCTTTCTGAACACGGCAGGCGGCAACAGCCATGCCGTCGTGCTGGAAGGGGGCGAACGGCGCCCGATGCAGGTTGCGATCCCGGCCTCGGGCGCGCGCTATACGGCACTTCCCCCCAGGATGACCATGAATTGTGGACCAAGGGTGACGAGGCCATGCTTCACGCCGGGACGGGCGATGCGGCCAGAGCGGTCAGGACGGCCTGCAAGGCCGTGGACTGATCCATCTGGGCAAGGCTGCGGCCCGCATTGCCGGGCTCCCCGGTCGGCGCGGCGTGGGCCAGCGTCAGGGGCAGGCAGCATCATCCGCCGCAGCTCGGACAAGGGTTCCGCGGCAGTTGCCTGTCCGGCAGCAGGGATTACCGGGCATTTTCCCGGCCTCAGCGCATACGGCAAGTGAATCGGGAGCAAGGGAACCGGGGCTGCCAAAGGCGCATGCCCCGAGCTCAAGCCTGCTGCCGCAACGCATTTCTGGCCGTGCCCTGGTCCCCGAACCGGCGGCCTTTCTGCCAGCGGAACAGGGGCGCCAGAATCGGTCCGCGACATGGCGCGTTTCCATCAGGTCCCGCATCCGGCCGTGATCCCGCCGGACCGGTACGGGATGCCCCGGTCCGACGCATTTCCCTTTTCGCCTGCTCAGTGGACCAGCGGCTTTCCGTTCACGATGTGGCGCATCGCCAGTTTCCGGCCCATCCGCCCCGTGGCAAGCACACGGGCAGGGGCGGGGCCTCCGCCCTGCTGCAGGCTGGGAAACAGCGTCAGGATTTCCACGCGCGCGGCGGGGCCGACGGATTTCAGGGCCTCGGCGCCGGTATGGAGCGATTCCGTTTCCGCGCCATTCGAAAAGACGATCTGATGGGCGTCGAACAGGAAATGGACATAGGTCACGGCGACCACATCCGCGGCAATGTCGATGCCCTCCAACTGGCACAGTTGCCTGGCGGCCACCAGAACCTCGTCGGTGCCGAACATCTTCTGTGCGATTCGCGAGCGGACCAGCACCCGATGCTGGGGTGACACCACCAGATCGGCCTGCGGCAGACCGTGCCCGAGGGCGCCGGCGCGGATGCGGATGGGGCGAAGATAGGGCGCGCGTTCAAGATCGGCCGCGCCCAGACGGCGCTGGCCGACCCAGCGCAGCGGCTGGAACCCGGCATCGCGCGTGCGCACCATGTCGCCGGCCCGCAGGTCGCCCGCGGCCACGGGGCCGCGATCGGTTTCGATCAGCGTCGCGGCGTCAAAGCAGGGGACGCAATCGGGTCCGGGATCGAAGGGGGAAAAGTTCTGGGTCAGGCGGAGGTGGTCGAGAGCCGTCCCCGCCGGAAGCTGCTTTTCCGAATAGAGCGCGGCATTCTTGAGATTGCCGGTATCCGACACCGCGAAGGTCACGCTGCGGGCGGGATCGCCTTCCGTGCCGCGCAGCTTTCCGTTTTCGTCCAGGCAGAAATGTTCCCGCAGTTCTTGCTGATCCAGCAGTCCGTCGCCATTGGCGTCCTTGAACTCGATGGTCTGAAGATCGCCTTCGGCCGTGATCCTGCCGTTGGTCAGAGTATATGTGTAAAGCTCAAGCGTGATGTAACTGGCGTTCATGGCATTTTTCCGATTGTTTTCCTCGGCGGATTTCAACCGATGGGCGAACGCAGCGTGCCGTGGCAATAACAGACAGGCAGCGGGCGCAAATCGATTGCCAGCTATCGGTATTGCGCGCCCCAGGGGATATCCGGGAATGAAAAAGCGCGAAGCGGGTCAAAATGCAACTTGCGGCATAGCGCGGGAATAATTCTCTCTATTGCCGATGGAGCCGGGCAATCGCGCAGGGCGAGTGAATTTCCTGATATTTCCGTGTCGATTGCGGTGCGTAATTATTGAACCGCAGAGGATTCCCGTCTGCCCGATCAGGTGATTCGCGCTCTGGCCCGGTCCTTGGCGGCCCCCTTCGGACGTGCGGCCCGTGCCTGCGGCCTGACAGCCGGTCAGATTGACAGTGTGCGCCCCACCGGCCAAACACGGGGCGCAAGGCATTCCGCGGGGGAGGAGCATGAAGAAAGTCTATGGCACCGCCGATCAGGCGCTGGACGGTCTGCTGAAGGACGGCATGTCCATCGCAGCCGGGGGCTTCGGGCTCTGCGGCATTCCCGAATTGCTGATCGCCGCGATCCACCGGTCCGGGGTCAGGGAACTGACGATCGCGTCCAACAACTGCGGCGTGGACGGCTTCGGACTGGGCGTGCTGCTGGACAGCAAGCAGATCAGGAAGATGCAGTCGTCCTATGTCGGCGAGAACGCCGAATTCATGCGCCAGTATCTGAGCGGAGAGCTTGAGCTTGAGTTCAACCCGCAGGGCACGCTGGCCGAACGGATGCGGGCGGGCGGCGCGGGCATCCCCGGCTTCTATACCAGGACCGGCGTCGGCACGGTGATCGCCGAGGGCAAGGAAGTGAAGAACTTCGACGGCCAGGACTATATCCTCGAACGCGGGATCGTCACCGACATCTCGATCGTCAAGGCGTGGAAGGCCGACGAGACCGGCAACCTCGTGTTCCGCAAGACCGCGCGCAACTTCAACGTCCCCGCCGCCACCTGCGGCCGCGTCTGCGTGGCCGAGGTCGAGGAGATCGTGCCCACCGGCAGCCTCGACCCCGACTGCATCCACCTGCCCGGCATCTATGTGCATCGCATCATCCAGGGCGACCACGAGAAGCGCATCGAACAGCGCACCGTCCGCAAGAGGGAGACCGCGTAACATGGCCTCCGATCATTTTGGCGATTTGGTTAACACGCTCAGAGCAAACCCGACCGAACAGTGCGTCGTTCGTGAGGAGTTCCTTAACGGCTTAGGGGTTGACCCTTATCTCCTGGCCGCGGCGTCCGCACGGAAAGTACGGCGGGTGAAGGAAATCGTGTCGGTGAAGGATAACGTCGGTGTCCAAGATACCGTTTATGTTTTTGCACCTGAGGAGACCGCCTGATGGCATGGGACCGCAACCAGATGGCCGCCCGCGCCGCGCAGGAGCTGCAGGACGGCATGTATGTCAACCTCGGCATCGGCATCCCGACGCTGGTGTCGAACTATATCCCCGAAGGCGTGCATGTGACGCTGCAGTCCGAAAACGGGATGCTGGGCATGGGCCCGTTCCCCTATGAGGGCGAGGAAGACCCCGACCTCATCAACGCGGGCAAGCAGACGATCACCGAACTGCCCCATTCGGCCTATTTCGACAGCGCGACCTCCTTTGCCATGATCCGCGGCGGCAAGATCGCCATGGCGATCCTGGGCGCGATGGAGGTCGCGGAAAACGGCGATCTGGCGAACTGGATGATCCCCGGCAAGCTGGTCAAGGGCATGGGCGGCGCGATGGATCTGGTCGCAGGCGTGGGGCGCGTGGTCGTCGTCATGGACCACACCAACAAGGCCGGCGAATCCAAGGTGCTGAAGGAATGCACCCTGCCGCTGACCGGCAAGGGCGTCGTGAACCGCATCATCAGCAACCTGGGCGTGCTGGACGTGGTGCCGGGGGGCCTCAAGATCGTGGAACTCGCCGATGGCGTGACCGAGGCCGAATTGCGCGCCGCGACCGAGGCGACGATCGTCGATTGAGCGTTCCGCCCGGCTGACCAGACCACCATGCACGGGCGCTGCCGCCCGTGCATTTTTCATGAAAGGCGCCCCCGATGACCGCTGACGAGATTGCTGCGCTGTTCACCGGGCCGGACGGCAGCTTCCTGTGCGCCCGCTGGGGACGGCCGGTCGCACCGGTGGTGTTCGGGCTGGCCGACGAATTGCTGCCGGTCTTTCGTGCAGCGCTGGCGGCGGTGTTGGACCATGCCCGCCACCCGATGGTCGACACCGACCCCGAACTGGGTGCCAATCTGATGGTCTTTGCGGTGCGCGAGTGGGACGAACTCGCCGGTCTGCCCGATCTGGACCGGCTGACCGGCCTGCCGGATCTGCCCGCGCGGCTGGGGCGCCAGCAGGCTGACCGCTATCGGCTGCTGCGATTCGATGCGGATGGTGCGATCCGGGCCTGCCTGTCCTTCATCCGGTTGGGCGGGGCGCTGGCCCACGCCCATCCCGCGGCGCTGGCCGAGGATGCGGGCGTGAACGCCATGCTCAGCTTTGCGCGGCATGTCACGCCTTCCGCGCCCCTGGCCGCGCTGATCCGCGCGGCCTATGACCCGGCGCTGCCGGCCTGCGCCCGCGATCCCAGCCACGCCCTGCGGCTGGCCGCGCGGCTCTGACCGGGGACAGCCCTTTCATCTTGCCCCAAATATCCTGGGGGGTGCCCCGCAGGGGCGGGGGGCAACGCCCCCGGCGGCGGTTCCATCCGCCCGCCCGTCGTGCTTCAAGGTTCTGTCCCCAGCCCGAAGGCCAGATCCATGTCCCACCGCTTTCCGATCCGCGTCTATTACGAGGACACCGACCTCGGGCAGGTCGTCTATTACGCCAACTATCTGCGCTTCATCGAACGTGGACGCACCGAATGGCTGCGCGCGGCGGGCGTGGACCAGCCCAGACTGCTCGCCGACCACGGCATTGCCTTCGTCGTGCGCCGGGTCGAGGCCGATTACCTGCGCCCCGCCCGTTTCGACGATCTGCTCGATGTCGTGACGACGCTGGACCATGCCGGCGGGTCGCGGATCGAACTGACCCAGACGGTGGAGCGCGATGGTGCCGTGCTGTTTTCCGCGCAGGTGCGGCTGGTCTGCGTCGATCTGTCGGCAATGCGGCCTGCGCGCCTCCCGGCTGCCGTCCGGGCGGCGATCGGCGCGGCCGAGGAGGAGGGGGAGTGACCCTCGAACTGGCCGCCCTCCAATCGACGTTGGCGGCGGTTCCGGCGCGGTTTCCGGGACCGGGGGGCGCGGGCATCGCGCCTCAACCTGCGATGGATGCGTTCGCGGATGCGCCAGGCGCCTCGGGATCGATCCCGCGCCCGGTCAACTGCTGACGCCGGATCGGGGTGCCGCGCATTTCGCCACTGCGCCCGATCTGATGACGGCGACAGGGGACGACGCGATACGGCGCGATCTCATCCGCCATGACCCTGCGCCGGCGGGACGCGGCCATGGCGATCACGCGCCTGCGCGAACATCCTTATGCCGCGGCCCTTCCCATGGCTGGCGCGGCCGTTCCCGACATCGCCGGACGCCATGCATGCGCCGAAACGCAATCCCGAATGATCGTCATGGCGGCATCTTCTGGTCCGGGCCGACGGCCTGCCGGGGCAGGGCCCGATGGAAACCACGGGTATCCCTCGGGCGGGATGTCTGGGCACTGTGGACGCCGCGGGGGATGGATGCGCCCGCGCCGGGGCGCTGGGGGCGGCGCAGGTCCGGCGCGAGGCGGGGCGCATTGCCGGGCTGACGGTCGGCTGCTGGCTGGCGCGCAGGCTGGATTTCCGCAGCGTCTGATCGGCGGAACAGCGCATGGCGCACGCAACTGTGTTGGTCCTTGCCCTGCCAATCTTGCCAGGAATCTGCCAAGACGCCGCGGAACGCGGGCAACGGACGGGCACGCCACATGGAAAACTTCGCCGCCGGAACGCCGGTCGATTTCTCGCTGATCGCGCTGTTCCTGCGCGCCTCGCTGACGGTCAAGATCGTCATGGTGGTTCTGGTGCTGGCCTCGGTCTGGGCCTGGGCCGTCATCATTCAGAAGCTGATCGTCTTTGCCGCCGCCCGCCGCGACGCGGTCCGGTTCGACCGGCAGTTCTGGTCGGGCCAGCCGCTGGACGACCTGTATGACCGGGTGGGCGCAAGGCCGTCCGGGGCAGCGGAACGTATCTTTGCCGCCGGAATGGGCGAATGGCGCCGCTCGCAAAAGGATGACGGGCGCTTGATTCCGGGGGCGCAGTCGCGCATCGACCGGGCGATGAACGTGGCGATCAGCCGCGAAGGCGACCGGCTGACCCGCGGGTTGCCGTTCCTGGCGACGGTGGGATCGACCGCGCCCTTCATCGGGCTGTTCGGCACCGTCTGGGGGATCAAGACCGCATTCGAGGGAATCGCGCTGTCCCAGAACACCAGCCTGGCCGTCGTGGCCCCCGGCATCGCCGAGGCGCTGCTGGCGACCGCGCTGGGCCTGCTGGCTGCGATTCCGGCGGTGATCCTGTATAACAAGCTGTCGTCCGACGCCGACCGCATCTCGGCCAGCCACGAGGCGTTCGCGGACGAATTCTCGACCATCCTGTCGCGCCAGATCGAGGAAGACTGATGGGCGCGGGCATCATCCGGCGCGCGGCCAACCGGCGGGGACGGCGGCGCAGCCAGCCGATGGCGGAAATCAACGTCACGCCCTTCGTGGACGTGATGCTGGTGCTGCTGATCATCTTCATGGTGGCCGCGCCCCTGCTGACCGTGGGCGTGCCGCTGGAGCTGCCGAAGACCGCCGCCGAGGCCGTGGCCGCCGAACCCGAAGAGCCGCTGACCGTCTCGGTCCCCGCCGAAGGGCCGCTGGTCCTGATGACGACCGAGGTGCCCGAGGGCGAGCTGGTCACCCGCCTGCAGGCGGTGGCGCAGGAACGCCGCAGCGGGCGCATCTATCTGCGTGCGGACGGGGCGGTGCCCTATGCCCGCGTGATGCAGGTGATGGGGGCGCTGAACGCGGCCGGATACCGGGACATCGTCCTGGTCACCGATGCCGGCGGCCCGCGGATGGATGGCTGATCCGTTTCCCCCCGGCACCGGCCGCGAGGCCCGCATCGGCGCCTGGATCTCGGGCGCCGTTCATGCCGCGCTGATCGGCTGGCTGGCGCTGGGCGGCGCGCTGTTCCGCCCCCAGCCCGCGCCCGCGATCCGCATGAGCGAGGTCCAGACCATGTCCGAGGCCGAGTTCCAGGCGCTGGCCGCCGCCAGCCGCGGCGCAGGCCCGGTGGGCGAGCAGGCATCGGCCCCGCCCGCCCAGCCCCGCACGCCCGCGGACGAGGTGGTGGCGGGTGGCCCCGCCGAAGTCGCGCCGCCCGCGCCGGATGCCGACCCCGAGGCGTTGCCCGCACCGCTGCAGGCGCGCGAGGCCGCGCCGAATCTGTCGGATGTGACGCGCCCGCAGACCCCGGTCGAGGTCGCGACCATCGCTCCCGCGCCGCGCCAGCCTGGCGAGGGCGAACCTGCCCCCGCCGCGCCCGCGCCGGTTCCCCCGGCCGCCCGGCCCGTGACGCCTGCCGCCCCCGCGGGCGCGGCCGACGGCACGGCCCCGCGGATCGCCACCGCGCCCGCGCCGGTGCTGACGGATTCGCAGGCGCCCTTCGACGTGGCGGGGGCACGGACTCGTCTTGCCGATCGGCAGGCCGCCGCCCGCGCCGAGACGCTGGCCCGTGCCG
>CALLYR010000350.1 GCA_937859005.1 uncultured Paracoccus sp.
CGGCGGCCGCAGTTCCAGGGACGCGTCGCCGCTGCAAACGAAGGAACGAAGATCATGTCGCGCGTCTGCGAACTGACCGGCAAGGGCCCGATGACCGGCAACAACGTGTCCCACGCCAACAACAAGTCCCGGCGCCGGTTCCTGCCGAACCTGAACGATGTCACGCTGATGTCGGACAAGCTGGGCCAGTCCTATTCGCTGCGCATCTCGGCCGCGGCGCTGCGGTCGGTGGACCACCGCGGCGGGCTGGACGCCTTTCTCACCAAGGCCAAGGACGACGAACTGTCGCCCCGCGCACTGAAGATCAAGCGCGACCTGTCCAAGGTCTGACCGCCCGGACAATCCCCGCCTGCTGTTTTCCGCGGCCTCGCCCCATCGGGCGGGGCCGCCGGCATTTGCGGCCTGCGGTCCGGGACGCCGGGATGTCTTGCCTTTGACAGGGGCTGGCCTATGCAATCGCGGTCATGGGACGCGCGCTGCATCTTGCCCTGATTCTGGTGCTGGCCTTCACGGGCCTGTCGCTGGGGGCTGCGCGCGGCCAGACGCAGATCGCCGGACAGGTGGTGCTGTGTGCGGGCGGCGCGATCACGGTGCAACTGGTCGATCGGGACGGCCAGCCGGTCGAGCGGGTGCAGATCTGCCCCGACATGGCGCTGTCGCTGCTGTCGGCGCTCGATTCGCCGCCGATGCTGCCCCATGTGGATGCGCCGGCGGTCCGGTTCGTTCCGGCCGTTTCCCCGCAGGTCGCCGAGGGTCGCGGGCTGCGGCTGCGACAGGGGCGCGGCCCTCCGGCGGAACGGGTCCGAAATCGAACCTGAACCTCGAATGCGAGAGTGACACCATGAAAACCACCCTGCTTCTTGCCGCCGCAGCGCTTCTGCCGCTGGCGGGCCATGCCCAGACCCCGGCCGCCGCGCCCGCCGCCGACATCGCCGTGACCGGCGCCTATGCCCGTTCGTCGAATCCGCAAACGGGCGCGGCCTTCATGATCATCGCCAATGGCGGCAGCCGCGACTGCGCGCTGACGGGCGCAGCCACCGACATGGCGGACACCGCCGAATTGCACACCAGCAAGGAGGAAGGCGGCGTCATGAGGATGCTGCCCGTGGAGTCCATCCCCCTGGCTGCGGGCGCCACCCATGAACTGGCCCGCGGCGGCGACCACATCATGATGATGGGGCTGAAACAGCCCCTGAAGGACGGCGACCATGTCGCGCTGACGCTGGATTTCGGCGACTGCGGCAGCGTTGCGCTGGATGTGACGGTGGACAACCGGGCCGGCATGGGCAAACCGATGGGCGGCATGGACCACGGCCAGATGCACGGCCACGGCACGGCCCCCGCGAACTGAGGGTCGGCATGGGCGCGGGCCGGGACAGGCCCGGCCTGCGGCTCAATCGGGCAGCCGTGCGATCAGCGCCTGCACCTTCGGCCCCAGCAGGGACACGATGGCCTGCACCCCGCGGGCCGAGGCATGAACCCCGTCCCCCTGCAACAGCGGCGCGTGCCGGTCC
>CALLYR010000351.1 GCA_937859005.1 uncultured Paracoccus sp.
TGCCCGCGCTGATGCGCAGGCCCGGATTCGCGGCGCGGGGCGGCGGCGATCTGACGCGCTTGCTGCTGAACATCCGGCGCGCGGCGATCCTGGGCATCCTGCTGCTGGGATACGTCTATTTCCGGGTCGCGGGCGATGTCTATGCGCTGGTGTCGATCGGGCTCATCAGCTTTGCGGCGGTGGCGCAGTTCGCCCCGGCGCTGCTGGGCGGCATGTACTGGAAAGGGGGGACGGCGGCGGGGGCGATGGCGGGGCTGGTCGGCGGCTTTGCCGTCTGGGGCTATACGCTGATGCTGCCGTCGATGGCGAAGTCGGGCTGGCTGCCGGTCGGGTTTCTGGACCCCGGACCTTTCGGCGTCGCCTGGCTGGCGCCGGAACGGCTGTTTGGCCTGGGGGCGCTCGACAATCTGACCCATGCGCTGTTCTGGAGCCTGCTGGTCAATGCCGCGCTGTATGCCGGCCTGTCGCTGGGACGGGCGCCCGGCGCGCGCGAGGCAAGCCAGGCCACGCTGTTCGTCGATGTGTTCGACCGCGCCCCCGAATCCTCGGCCCCGATCTTCTGGCGCGGGCGGGCGCGGCTTCAGGATCTGGTCGGCCTGGCCAGCCGCCTGCTGGGCCGTGCCCCGGCCGAACGGCTGTTCCAGGATTACGCCCGCGAGGTCGGCGCCCCTGATCCGGGCGCCATCGTCGCGGATGCGCAACTGGTGGACCGGGTCGAACGCCAGATCGCCGGCGCGGTGGGCAGCGCTTCGGCCCGCGTCATGGTCGCCTCGGTGGTCGAGGAACATCCGCTGGGGATTTCGGACGTGATGGAGATCCTTGACGAGGCCTCGCAGATCCGCGGCTATGCCCGCGCGCTGGAGGACAAGTCGCGCTCGCTGGAAGCCGCGACCGAGGAATTGCGCGCCGCCAATATCGCGCTGCAAAGCCTTGACCACATGAAGGACGACTTCATGTCCTCGGTCACGCATGAATTGCGCACGCCGCTGACCTCGATCCGCGCGCTGTCCGAACTGATGCTGGACGCCCCCGACATGGAGCCCGACCAGCGGGCCGATTTCCTGGGCATCGTCGTGGCCGAAAGCCAGCGGCTGAGCCGGCTGGTCAATCAGGTTCTGGACATGTCCAAGCTGGAATCGGGGCAGGCTGAATGGCACACGGCCGAGGTGGACCTGCGCGCGCTGGTCCTGGACGCGGTGCGCGTCACGGCCGAACTGTTCCGGGAACGCGGCGCGGTGGTGGACACGGACCTGCCCGATGCGGTCCCGGCCATCCGCGCCGATCCCGACCGGCTGATGCAGGTGATGCTGAACCTTTTGTCGAATGCCGCGAAATTCGTCCCCGAGACCGGCGGCCGGGCCGAGGTGGTCCTGCGGGCGGAATCCGGCGCGCTTCTGGTCATGGTCCGCGACAACGGCCGCGGCATCGCGCCGGATCAGCGGGCCGCGGTGTTCGAACGGTTCCGGCAGGTGGGCGATGCGGCCACCCGGCCGTCCGGCACGGGTCTGGGCCTGCCAATAAGTCGCACCATCGTCGAACATTTCGGCGGCGAGATGTGGGTTGAAACGGCGCCGGGGGGCGGGGCATGCTTTGCCTTCAGGTTGCCGCTTCGGCCGAGGGGGGAGAGCGGGCCATGAGTGTCACGGTGCTG
>CALLYR010000352.1 GCA_937859005.1 uncultured Paracoccus sp.
TCCAGTCGTCGGGTTCCAGATCGGCCTTGCGGATGCCGCGCGGCCAGACCCGGTCCACCAGAAGACCCGCGCCGGACCGCGCCTGCGGTTTCGCTTCGGGGTCATGGACGCGCACGATGGCGATGCGGCCCGCGCCGGTCATGTCCCGTCGATCTCGTCCAGCAGGTCGAGCGTCTTGTTCGAATGGGCATAGGCGGCGCCCGCCCGCATTTCGGCGGCAACCCAGATCGCCTCCATGATCTGCTGGTTGGTGGCGCCTTCGCGCTTGGCGCCCTTGACATGGCCTTCGATGCACCAGGGGCATTGCGTGACATGCGCGACCGCCAGGGCGATCAACTGCTTGGTACGCTTGTCCAGCGCGCCTTCGGCAAAGACGGCCCTGGACAGCGCCGCGAAGGCGTCGTCGATGTCGGGCGCCAGTTCGTGGCGTTTGCGGCGATGTTCGGCAGTCGCCCTGGGATAGGTGATATTGGTCATTTCGGCCTTTCCGCGCAGATGTCAGTCGCGCCAGTAATCATTCGCCGCGGCAATCGTGGCGAACCATTGCGCCGCAGCGCCCGACACCGCGATCAGGCTGTCGGCATCGCTTGCATATTCCGGGCGCTGCGCCTTCAGCACATCGACATCGGGCTGGGTCGTCCTGACGGCCCGGCGCGCCATCGTCACCGCCAGATCGAAGCCTTCCTGCGGCGTGCCGGCCCGCAGCGTCGTCAGCCAGGGCGCCTCGGCTGCGGGGGCTGCCGTCCCGGCGGGCGCGGCGGCCATGTCCTGCGCCAGGGCCGCCGCGCCCGTGAAGGGTCCTGCAAGGAACAGGGCGGCAGCAAGGGCCGCGCCGATGGATCGGGGTCTGGGCATCTTGTTTCTATCCTCCTTCTGGCGCCGGCGATGGCGGCAATGCGTCTTCTTCGGGGCGCGGGGTCCGAGCCGGGGAAACGGCACATTCCCGGCCGGTCGCCCATGTTCATCCGGAACGGCAATGGGGCTGGACAAGCCATGACGGGGCGCAGTCCAGTTCGCAAAGGTTTTGTTCGGCGATGATTGGATGCCGGCCGGATCGCGCAGGCGCGCAACAGCGGCGGGGCCCGACGCGACCGGGTTTCCCGTCCCAGGCATTTCCCCTGCAGCGGACGGCGGAAAACGGAACCAATTCGCCCCTCTTCATGATCCCGCCAGCCGGTTCCGGCGGGATATCGGCATCGCCTGCTCGGATGGTCCTGACCCGTCCGGCCAGTGCAGCGGGATCGGGCAGTTGCCCGTGGCAATCCGCGTGGCGGCGCATCTTGCCCTGCCGGATCGGTCCGTCGCGGGGCAGGCTGTCGGGCATTGCCCATCTACGTCTCGACCTGCTGGAACCGGGAATGGGCCCCACGGGCGTTCACGGATGCGCGCGGGAATGGAGGTTGCTTTTGAGGGTAGCTCCGTGAATGAATATTGCAAATGCTTATTCATGGGGGCACCTGTTCTTCATGTCGTTCAGCGATTTCGGCCTGTCCGAATGACCGGCAATCCGCACCACGGGCTTCCTTCCATCGGCCGGACAGGCCGAGGTGCGGGATCGTTTCGGCTCGGCCGAGCCGAGGGCGCGATGCTGGCGTTCCCCATGCAGGACATCGGGCCGGATGCGGCCGCCGCAATGCTCTTGGACCATCCTGGCCTGCCAAAAGGCGCGAAACCGTGGCAGCCTGCGCCACATGACCCCTGAAACTCAAGGAAGACGACAATGCAGATATGGCCGACCTTCATCCGCGACATGCCGCAGCAGGGCTGGAGTCCGATGGCCGGAATTTCCGGTGCGGCATTCGGTCTGGCCCTGTCCGATGCGGCAATGCGCGACGGGCCGCGGTGCGGATATGCCGATGATGCGGGCGGCCTGAACGCCGCCGGCCGAATGACCGCCCCGCATGTCGCCATCGCGGCCACAAGCCATTCACGGAGGCCGAAGGGATGAGCGATATCAGCATCACCGATACCGACATCACGGTCGATGCGCGGATCATCGGCGCCGGTTTCGGTGTGGACCCGGCCGTGGTGCCCGGCTTGATGCGCTCGGGCCAGCTGACCAGCCGCAGCGAGATCGGAGAGGGCGAGGACGCGGGGTTCCGCCGGCTGACCTTCTATTTCAACGGCCGTGCCCTGCGCCTGACCATCGACGCCTCGGGCAAGATCGTGAAACAGGCGACCTTCGACACGCCGAAGCGGGGCCCGCAGGCAGGCACATGAACCCGTCGCGCGGGGACCTGCGGCGGCAGGCAGGCGCCGCAGAAAGGCTGTCCGGCAGTCCCGGGATGTGGCAGCGAGAAGTTCCCTCCCGCACAGCCCGCGCCGGGATGAGGATTGGGGGCGGCGGCGACATTGCGTTGAACGGCCCGCCAAAGTGCCGGCAGGGACCGGACGCCCAGTGACGCAAGGCCGCAGCGGCAGATCAAGATGGCGATGGAAAAGAGCGGCGCCACAGTCCAGACTTGCGCCATCCATCTGCCCGGCAGGGTGCGGATGCCTCGGCCTTTCTGGACGGGCTGACGCCCGCCATGCCCGGACCGATGGGGGCGGGGATCATCCCGGACACGATGGCGACAGGTTTCTGAACCAGGAAAGGCTGCCATGACCGCAATCCGTATCGCTGCCGTGGTCGCGGTCGTCTTTGGCCTGTTGACGATCGTCGCGGGCGGGCGGGCATTGTTCGGTGGCGCCGACATGGGCGCAGTCGTGGGATTCGTGCTGGTCTTCAACTTTCTTGCCGGCTTTGCCTATGTGGCGGCCGGAGCGGGGTTGTGGCAGGGGCGCAGCTGGGCGCCGCCTCTTGCCGTGGCGATCCTGGCCGCGACACTTGCCGTCTTTGCCGCCTTCGGGTGGCACGTCCTGAACGGCGGCGCCCATGAGCGGCGGACGGTCGGGGCGATGTCCCTGCGGACGCTGGTCTGGGCGGTGATCTCTGCGCTGGCATTGAAGGCGGGACGCCGATGACCGATGCGCCCGACCTGCCGCTGCGCGTCGCGGCACAGCCTGGGCCCATGCCGTCCGCGGCCGGGCGGCGGCGCTGGCGCTGGCTTCTGTTACTGCCGCTGGTGCCGCTGCTTCTGCTGACCGGGGCGGTGGTGGGGATGTATTTCCAGCCCCCCGGCCTGCGGCTGGTGTTCGAACGGACCGGCCTTGTTCCCGGCGCGGGGTCGAGCGCGCCGATCGCGCTGCCGCCCGGGATCGATCTGCCCCCCGCCGTGGTGGAAACGATCGTGCCCACCGATGTCGTGGGCCTTGCCCGGCTGATGCCGCGCGGCGATGTCATCACCGTGGCGCCCCCCTATGGCGCGGGCGACGCGCGGATCGCGACCCTGCCGGTGTCCGAAGGCGACCGCGTCGCGGCGGGCCAGATCGTCGCCACGCTGGACAACCTGCCCTTTCTGGAAAGCGCGCTGCTGACCGCCCGCGCCGAGGTCGCGGTGCGCAATGCGGTGCTGGCCCAGACCCGCGCCGCGACCGCCGCTTCGCGCGACGAGGCACAGGCGGCGCTGGATCAGGCGCGCGCGGCCGCGACCGAGGCGCAGGCCGACTATGACCGCACGCTTGCCCTGTCGCGGCGGGGGGTCGCGACCC
>CALLYR010000353.1 GCA_937859005.1 uncultured Paracoccus sp.
TCGCCATCGCCATCCCGGCCAGCAGATCGGCCAGGGCGGGCGGCAGCGCAAAGGCCGCGACACCCCCGCGCCAGGCCAGCACAAGCCCCAGCGCGCCCAGAATCGGCGGGAACACGGCCGGGGGCACGCGCCGCCACAGGCCGGGCGGAACGGGGCGGGGCATGGCGAAATGCAGGCGCTCGCGGGGCATGGGGACATCATGGCCAGCGCCGCGGCGGGCGCAAGCGTGGCGTCCGCGCCACGTTGCCGCGCAGGACCGGGAGTCGACGCGGCGTTACGGACACGCTGCAGTTGACCGAAACGGCGCCTTCCTCCAACTGTCTCGGCAAGGATCCGCCCATTCACGGATCTTCGAGGGAGGATTTTGATGACGAAGATCCTGACGGGCCTGGGCGCCCTGATGATCACCACCGCCCCGGCGCTTGCCGGCGGCATCGAACGCGCGCCGCAATCGCTGGCGATCCTGTTCGAGCAGGGCAACCATGTCGAATTCAGCGCCGGCCACATCAGCCCCGACATTTCCGGGCGCGACGTGGCGCTGTTCGGCGGCCGCGCGACCGGCGACGTGGCAGAAGATTACAGTTTCTTCGGTTTCGGCTACAAGCACCAGTTCAACGACAACCTGTCGGCCGCGCTGATCGTGGAACAGCCCTATGGGGCGGACATCTCCTATGGCCTGTCCGAAGGCTCGGTGGCGCTGGGCGGCACCTATGTCGATGTGGACTCGACCACCTATACGGCGCTGCTGCGCTACACGATGGACAGCGGCTTCGGCGTCCACGGGGGCCTGCGCGGATCGCGCGCGGAAGGCGAGATCAATCTGAGCGGTCTCGCCTATGGCGCGGTGTCGGGCTACAACGTCAAGCTCGACAGTTCCTGGGGCTGGGGCTATGCGGTCGGCGTCAGCTGGGAAAAGCCGGAAATCGCCGCCCGCGTGTCGCTGACCTACAACTCGCCCGTCGACCACGACTTCGACGCGACCGAAACCGGCCTGCCCGTGCCGTCGCTGAACGGCGAATCGGAAACCACCGTCACCACGCCGCGGTCCTGGAACCTCGAGGCGCAGACAGGGATCGCCGCCGATACGATTCTGTTCGGCTCGGTCCGCTGGGTGAACTGGTCAGAGTTCAAGCTGACCCCCGAAGGATTCCTCGGCATGGGCGATTTCGGCCTTGCCGGCGCGCAAGAGGGCCTCGTCTCGCTGGAAGACACGACCACCTATGTCATCGGCGTGGGGCGCAAATTCACCGACAACTGGTCGGGCGCGCTGTCCTTCACCTATGAAAAGGAAGGCGACAGGCTGGTTTCGCCCCTGGCCCCCTATACGGGCCGCAAGGGCATCTCGCTGGCCGCGATCTATGCGCAGGACCAGTGGAAGGTCACGACCGGCGTCAGCTATTTCAAGCTGGGCGATGCGGACGCCGAAACCGGCACCCCCGACACCACCCGCGCCCTGATGCGCGACAGCGACGTGCTGGGGGTCGGGGTCAAGGTCGGCTACACCTTCTGACCTCCCCGCCCTTTCGGCATGAAAGGCTCCGCCTCGCGCGGGGCCTTTTCCTTTGTCCCGCCCGCCCTTTTTTCCGGCCGCATCGCGCTTTAGGTAACGCCGCAGGAATGACGGGGGCGACGATGATCCATGACAGCGGGCAGGCGTGGCGCGAGGCGCCCGAAAGACGGGTGATGCTGTTCGGCATGTCGGGCCTGGGCAAGACGCATGTCGCGTCGATGCTGCGCCGGGCGGGCGGCTGGTTCCATTACTCCGTCGATTACCGCATCGGCACCCGCTACATGGGCGAACTGATCGCCGACGACTTCAAGCGCCATGCCATGGCGGTGCCGCTGCTGCGCGAATTGCTGATGACGGATTCCGTCCGCATCGAAAGCAATATCGGCTTCGACAATCTGGCGCCCCTGTCCACCTATCTGGGCAAGCCGGGCGACCCGGCGCGCGGCGGGCTGCCTTTCGACGAATACATGATCCGCCAGGATCAGCACCGTGCCGCCGAGATCGAGGCGCTGCGCGATTCCGTCCGTTTCATCCGCCGCGCGCAGGACATCTATGGTTATCCGCATTTCGTCTGCGACACTTCGGGGTCGATCTGCGAGGTGGTGGAACCCGACGACCCCGCCGATCCCCTTCTGGATCTGCTGGAACGCCACATGCTGCCGGTCTGGATCGAAGGGTCGGAGGCGCATACCGCGGAACTCGTGCGCCGCTTTGACCGGGCGCCGAAGCCGATGTATTACCACCCCGACTTCCTGCGGGACGCCTGGGCAGAATATGGGCGCGCGCGCCCCGGCCCGGTGGACCCCGACGATTTC
>CALLYR010000354.1 GCA_937859005.1 uncultured Paracoccus sp.
GGGCAGGCCGCAGCATTCTGCAAAGGCGCGGACGCGGATCATCGCGTTGTGGCCCCAGAAATTGCCGTTGTCGCCCGACCAGGTGGCGACGCCGCGCGCGATCACCGGGCCATAGAAGCGGCCCGCGAACTGGGTCACGCGGGCAAAGATCGTCTGCCCGCCGACCAGCATCGGCACGGTCTGGATCAGCGCCAGCGCCGGGTCGGCGGACATCCGCGCGCTCATTTCCCCGATCACGCGGCCCGACACCACGCTGTCGGCGTCCAGCACGACCATCTGGTCGTAACGCCCGCCCCAGCGGCGGACGAAATCGGCGATGTTGCCCGCCTTGCGCCCGGTGTTGTCGGTGCGGCGGCGATACCAGACCGGCAGGGGGCAGATCTCGCGCAGGGCGCTGACGGCCAGCGTCTCGGCGGCGAACCAGTCGGGGTCGCGGCTGTCGGACAGCACGAAGATCTCGGCCCGGCCCACCATCCCCTCGGCCGCCAGTTCGTCGGCCAGCGCGGCCAGCAGGCCCATGCTGACGGCCGCATCCTCGTGATAGACGGGCATGACCACGGCCACGCGCGCATTCCCCGGATCGACCGGGGTTTCGGGGGGCCGTGCCACCAGCCCCGCCAGCATCGAACAAAAGCTGAAGCCGACCCAGCCGAAGGTCAGCGTGAACAGCGCCAGCAGCGCATATTGCAGCGGCTGGATGCGGTCGCCGAAGACCAGCAGCATCTGCCAGAAGCCGATCCCCGTCACCAGCGCCGCGCCGCCAAAGGCGATCAGCCGCGCCAGCAGCACATCGGGCGCGGCCCGCTGAAAGGCCGGGCCGGGGGGCGGGGGGGCGCGGAAATCCTGTTCGGGCATCTGCAGCGGGGCCTGCGGCGGGACCGGCGGCAGGCCGGCCGGCGCATCGGCAGCAGGGCCGCCGGGGGCGTGGCCGGCAGCGACGGGGGTCAGGGGCGCGGACATCGCGCCTCAGCCCTCGGCCCAGCGGAACAGCCAGGTTTCGCTGAGCGCGCCGGCGGGTCCGTTCAGGGATGCGCTCAGGTCGGCCATCGTGGCGCCTTCGGGCAGGAATTCGAACGCCAGCCGCAGGATGTCCTCGCCCGGCAGGCGCACGACATAGGGATGCTCGACCTTGCCTGCCGAGGTGGTGACCGCCGCCGTGGGATCGGGCTGGTCGCGGAACAGCGCCAGATCGAAGTCGATCATATAGGTGCGCGCACCCTTGCGGTTGATCGACTTGCCGGTGCGCGTGCCGCGCACCCGCGCCAGGGGCGCGTCGTCCCCAAGGTGCAGCCCGAACACCAGGTCATAGGCGAAATCATGCCGCTGCCCGGCTGCCAGCGGCGCCTCGGGCTGCCAGAAGCTGACGATGTTGTCGTGGAACTCGTTCTGGACGGGAATTTCGACCAGCGACACCGCCCCCTTGCCCCAAGGGCCGCGCGGCACTGTCCAGGCCGAGGGGCGCAGCTCATACGCAGCCTCGGCATCCTGATAGTCCTCGAAATCGCGGGCGCGCTGCATCAGGCCGAAGCCGCGCGGGTTTTCGTCCACAAAGGCGGAAATCTGCAGCGTGGCCGGGTTGTTCAGCGCCCGCCACAGCCGCTGGCCGGTTCCCGTGACCATCTGCAGCCCGTCGCTGTCATGGACGGCCCGGCGGTAATCGTCGGTCCCCGTCCCGTCGGCGGGGCCGAACCAGAACATCGAGGTCAGCGGCGCCAGCCCCGCCGCCTTCAGTTCCTGCCGCGGGAACAGCGCCACCCGCGTCGCCATCACGGTTTCGCTGCCGGGCCGGATCACGAACTGGAATGCGCCCGTCGTCGAGGGACTGTCCAGCAGCGCATGGATCATGATCGCCTGTTCCTGCGGGCCGGGGGTATGAATCCAGAATTCGCGGAACGAGGGGAACTCCTCGCCCTCGGGGGTGCCGGTGCCCAGCGCGAGGCCGCGCGCCGACAGGCCGTAGCGGGTGCCGCGCGCCAGCACGCGGAAATAGCTGGCGCCCTGGAACACGGCCAGTTCGTCCAGGAAATCGGGCCGGTTCAGCCGCGAGCGCAGCCGGAACCCCGACCAGCCCATGTCGCCGGGATCGGCCTGCCGCGCATCGGGGGGAAACGAGATGTCGTCGAAGATGAACACCGACGGGTCGAACGGCAGCGGCCGGACCGCGCCATCCTCGACCAGGTTGATCCGCACCGGATCGGTATACAGCATCCCCGGCGGCAGCAGGTCCAGACCGAAGCCCGCCAGATCCTTCCACGGATCGGCGGCGCGGTCGAAGCGGATGCCGCGATAGGCGTCATAGCCCAGGTCCTTGAACGGCCCCGACAGGGTTGCGGCGGGCTTGGCGTAATCCCTGGCGGCCAGTTCCGCCGCGATCTGCGCGACCTGCTCGAAATCGAAGGGGGGCGGCGCGGGGACCGGGGCGGGCGCGGGAACCGCCGCGGGTGCCGCGGGCTGGGTCTGGACCTGAGCCAGACCGGGTTGCGCACGCAGCAGGCTTGCCCCCATCGCGGCGGCGGTCATGGAACCAAGAAAGTGACGACGCTGCACGGGGTTGTTCCTGTCGGATGATTGCGGCGCAAAATAGTCCATCCCCTGCCGCACGGCAACATGGGTGGCGGGTCAGGGGATCACACC
>CALLYR010000355.1 GCA_937859005.1 uncultured Paracoccus sp.
GGGCGGCGGCGGCAAGGGGATGCGCAAGGTCGATGTCCCCGCCGATTTCGCCGCCGCGCTGGCAAGCGCGCAAGGCGAGGCGCAGACCGCCTTCGGCAATCCCGCCGTCCTGATCGAGAAATACGTCACTGCCCCCCGCCATATCGAGGTGCAGGTGTTTGGCGACGGCACGAACGCCGTCCATCTGTTCGAGCGCGACTGCTCGCTGCAACGCCGCCACCAGAAGGTGATCGAGGAAGCCCCGGCCCCCGGCATGACGCCCGAGGTCCGCGCCGCGATGGGTCAGGCAGCGGTGCGTGCGGCCGAAGCCATCGGCTATGCCGGCGCGGGCACGATCGAGTTCATCGTGGACGGCAGCCAAGGCCTGCGCCCCGACGGCTTCTGGTTCATGGAAATGAACACGCGCCTTCAGGTCGAACATCCCGTGACCGAGGCGATCACCGGCATCGATCTGGTGGAATGGCAGCTTCGCGTGGCCTCGGGCGAGCCGCTGCCGAAACAACAGGACGAGCTGACCATCACCGGCCATGCCTTCGAGGCGCGGCTTTACGCCGAAGATGTCCCCGCGGGCTTTCTGCCCGCGACGGGGCGGCTGGCGCATTTGAAGTTCGCCGACAACGCCCGCAACGAAACCGGCGTGCGGCAGGGGGACAGCATCAGCCCCTGGTATGATCCGATGATCGCCAAGGTCGTCACCCATGGTCCGACCCGCGCCATCGCCCTGCGCGCGCTGGAACAGGCGCTGGTCGATACCGAGGTCGCGGGCACCGTGACCAACATCGACTTCCTGATTGCCCTGACCCGGCACGAAGGCTTCCGCAAGGGCGAGGTGGACACCGGGCTGATCGGCAGCGATTTGGATGCGCTGCTGGATCAGGCCGAACCCCCGCCCGAAACCCGCGCGCTGGCCGCCCTGGGGGTCGCGGGGCTGCATGACCCGGATGTGCGGGGCGGCATCACGCTATGGTCGCCGCTCAAGCGCACTGTCACCTGGGAGGGTGGCGAGGCCATGGTCGAGGTGCTGGGTCCCGGCCGCGCCCGCGTGACGCTGGACGGCACCGCGCATGAGGTCGCCCATGAAGGCAGGCGCTGGTGGGTGAACGGCGCGCCCCGCCGGTCGCGGATCGTGGCACATCCGGCGGGCGTCAGCGTCTTTGGCGGACGCAGCCTGACGCTGGTGCCGCAGGACCCGCTGGACCGCCAGACCGAGGCCACGGGCGGAGGGCTGACGCTGTCGCCCATGCCGGGGCTGGTCAAGGCCGTCTTCGTCACCCCCGGCCAGCAGGTCGCGGCGGGGGACCGGCTGGCGATCCTGGAAGCGATGAAGATGGAACACACCCTGACCGCTGCCCGCGACGGCACCGTGGCCGAGGTGCTGGCCGCGGCAGGCGACCAGGTCGAGGCCGGCGCCCCCCTGATTCGGCTGGAGGAAGAGGATGCCTGACGCACCGGCCGGGCCGACCCCCACCGACGCGCCGCCTCCCGCCTCGGGCGGCCCGATCAAGGATGCGTGCGGCGAGATCATCCTGTGGCATGTGCCGCTGTCGCGTTCCATGCGTATCCTGTGGTTGCTGAACGAACTGGAACTGCCGTTCAGCCTGCGGGTCATGGACCTGCGCAGCAAGGACATGCGCGCGGCCGAATATGCCGCGATCCACCCCGTGGGGCGCGCGCCCGCGATGCAGATCGACGGCAGCGTGATCCACGAATCCGGCGCGATGATCGAATATCTGTGCGAGACCCGCGGACCGCATCTGTGGCGCGCGCCGGGGGCCGAGGGGCGGCTT
>CALLYR010000356.1 GCA_937859005.1 uncultured Paracoccus sp.
GGAGGTCCGGGGCGGCTGCGGAATCCAGCCGCCGCCATCAGGAATTTCCTCATGACAGGCCCTTCCCCGGCGGCGTGGTCGCCGCATCCGGCGCGGCCGGTCCGGGCCGCCTGCACCGGGGACCAGATCGGTCCTGCGGCGGCGGGGTGCCGGGACCGCCGGCCGGACAGCGCCGCAAGGCCGCCGCCTGACGCCTGCTGCAGGTGCTTCCGGCCCGTCCGGGCGGCGCATGGATCGCCATGATCCTGCGCCGGCCCCTGTGTCTGCTGTCGGGCAAGGCGCAGGATCATTTCCTGTGTCCCGCGCCTTCCAGCACCTCCGGGAGCCTTTGCCGACGGACACATCTGTCTTTGTTGCGGAAATCTTTACCCCACGAGAAACGTATCTCCCGCTGCAGCACGGCCTGCGGCCGGATGTCTCGGCGCAGATCCGCACCGGCAAGATCGACCGGCCTGCCGGCATGGCTCGAAGGCCTCCCGAGCCGCGGCGCGGATCGGCCGCGCCGGATTTTGGCGCCATCGCCGGCGGACATGCGTCCGGGCAGATCACGACGGGACCCGAGAGAAGTTGACAGCTGTCAACAAAGGCCCCTGCAAGCGAGAGGGGCCGTCATCCCGGTTCCGGGCCGGCAAGAAGGACCGCAAGATCCGGGATCGCGCCAGCTGTTCTTCGTGCCGATGCCGGACCGGACGGACATATGTGCGGCACGGGCGAAAGCCGTCCGGCACGGCCGATGGGCGAGGCCTGCATTCCCGTGCTTCATTGCGCGCCTGCCGCTCCGGCCTCCGGCTTGTTGACAGCTGTCAACAAGATCGGGACGCGCCTCCCCGGCCTTGCCGTGGCAGGACCTTCTCCGGCCTCTCCGGGCAGAACCGGTGTGCCGGCTGCGGCCTGCGCCCGCGGCCGGCCAGCGGTGCCGTCGCAGGGCCGCGTCAGGCGCAGTGTCCGGGCTGCCGCGGGCGCAGGCCGTCATCTGCGCGCAGCAGCGCCATGACCAGCGGTCCCGGCGAATAGGTCCCGTTCTGCGCCTTGGCTGCCAGCGCCCGCAGATAGCCGCCGGGGCGCAGGATCGCCGCGCCGCGCTGCAGGATGCAGGCCAGCGTGGTGGCCGCGGCGGCATCGCCCATGCTGCGGCGGGCCTGTGCCCAGGCGTCGGCGGTGATGCCCAGCATCGGGCGGACGAAATCGGCCGTCGCCAGCATGTCGCGCCAGTCCCGGATACCGTGGCGGGCATAGGCTGCAATCTCCGGCGCCGCCTTCAGCACCAGGGCCAGCGGGATCGTCACGGGCGCGGGCAGTGTCTGGACCTGTTCATCGCCCGGTTCAGATTCATGGATATCTTCATCTGAATTCTGATACTGCCGCTCATTCCGGCTGTCACAGCCGCCCGATTCCCCTGTTTCGGGCTCCAGCAGGGGGCGGATCATCCCCAGCAGCGCGGCGGCCTTCTGGACCAGTTCGGCCAGCGCCGCACGATCCAGGCGGCGGCGCGAGACGCGTTGCAGCAGCGCCGCCGCCTCGGATAGCGCATCCCAGTTCGCCGCGACCTGGGTGCGGCCCCAGTCGATCAGCTTGGCGGCATCGCGCAGGCGGATCGCCGCCGCCTC
>CALLYR010000357.1 GCA_937859005.1 uncultured Paracoccus sp.
AACGGGCAGGGTCATTCGATGCTGGGCAACAGCTATTGGGCGGCGCAGGGGGTGCCGATCCTTGCGCATGAGGACGCGGCCCGCGATTTCATCGACGAACAGGGACCGCAGGGGCTTGAGGCGCTGAAATCCTATGCCCGCGAGAATGCCGAAGGCACCACCATCGTCGCGCCCACCGAGACATTCACCGACCGCAAGGACATCGTGATGGGCGGCACCCGGATCGAGGTGCTGCATCTCGGTCCCGCCCATTCGCCCGGCGACACGCAGGTCTGGCTGCCGGGCAGCAAGGTGCTGATCGCGGGCGACATCGCCTTCACCGAGCGGATGCCGCCGATCTTTCAGGGCACCTGCACAAGCTGCTGGATCGAGACATTCGAGACGAAGCTGGAGCCGCTGGGGGCCGGGATCATCGTGCCCGGCCACGGGGCGCCGACCGACCTTGCCACCGTGCGGCACGGGACGACCGATTACCTCAAGGACCTGCGCGCCAGGATCGCCCGGCATATCGAGGACGGCGGCGATCTGGCAGGGGCGTATCATGTCGATCAGTCGCAGTGGAAATATATGGACACCTTCGAGGAACTGGCGACCAGGAACGCGGGCGCGGTCTTCACGGAAATGGAGTTCGAATGAGCATCGGCCGGCGCAGGCCCTCGCGCGGCTGATCGACCAGCCAGTCGGTGACGACGCCGCCCACCCACATCGACAGCAGCGCGACCCAGGCGGTCAGGGCAAGGATCGAACTGCCGCTGACGCCGTTGCCGATGGAACAGCCGCCGGCCAGCATCCCCCCGAACCCCATCATCACCGCGCCGACCATCGCGCGCCGGGTCTGGCCCGCGCTTTCAAAGGTCTGGAACCGCAGCTCGCCCCCGATGATCGCGGCCAGGAACGACCCGATGAACACGCCCGGCACCAGCCCGATGTCGAAGCTCCATCCCGAAAACGGATCCAGCAGCGCCATCAGGGTGTTGGCGGAGGGGCCGGTAAAGGTGACCGAGGTGACGGTGACCGGCTCGAACGCGACCTGCGCAAGGCTGTAGGTCAGGAAATAACCGATCGCCACCACCACCCCCACGCCTGCGCCGAAGACCAGGATGTTCGGCGAAATCCGGTTCCGCCGCGCCAGATACAGCGCCAGCGCCGCGGTCGCGACGCCCAGCGCCAGCCCCGACCATTCCGGCAGGCGCAGCACGGCCATCACATCCAGATTGCGGCCCTCGGGCGTCGTCCACAGGGCGGCCAGTTGCGTGCGCGCATCGCTCAGCCAGCCGCGCAGCGCCATCTGGGCGGTGACGGCGAAGATCAGCCCCGACAGGATCGACCGCAGGTTGCCGGTGGCCGCCAGCACCAGCAGCCGCCCCGGACAGCCGCGCGCCAGGATCATGCCCGCGCCGAAGACCAGCCCCCCGATGATCGCGCCGCTGAGGCTGCCGGTCACGGCCATCATCCGCGCCTGGTCCGGGTCGAACCAGCCGTTCAGGCGCGCGACCTGCACCCAGACCGCGGCCGAGGAAAACGTCAGCAGCCACACCGCCATGCGCGGCCCCAGCCGGCCGCGGGCGAATTCCACCGTCGCCGCCCGCAGGCAAAAGGCCGAACGCTGCGCCGCGGCCCCGAACAACATGCCCACGACCAGCCCGATCAGGGCCGATGCGGGATAATCGCCGATCCGGTCGATCAGGCCCGTCAGATCCATTGCTTGCCTCTTTCCGTGACCCGGTTCCGGCCCGTCTTTGCCGCCGGGGCCGGGGCCGTCATGTCCGGGGCGAAGATGGGGATTGCGCCGGGGTGGTGCAATTCCCTTTGTTTTTTGGGGTGATTCGTGATACATGACAGGCACAGTTTCCGCAAATGCCTGCGGCCCGGCCGTATGCCTGCGGAACAGACTGCCCCCTCGACCGTCTGCCCGGTCGGAACGAATGACAATCCCCACGAGGACCCAAGGCGGGGAAAGCCCCCGTCCCGGGTTCTTTTGCGCCCCCCCCGGCGCATCCCTGGAAGGAAGCTTGATGTCCAAGACCAAGAAGAATGAATTCCGTCCCGATGATTTCGTGGTCTATCCCGCGCATGGCGTAGGCCGCATCATGTCGATCGAAGAACAGGAAATCGCCGGCCTGCGGCTGGAAATGTTCGTCATCTCGTTCGAGAAGGACAAGATGACCCTGCGCGTGCCGACCGCGCGCGCCAGCGAAATCGGCATGCGCAGCCTGGCGAGCCCCGATCTGGTGGACCGCGCGATGGAGACGCTGAAGGGCAAGGCCCGCGTCAAGCGCGCGATGTGGTCGCGCCGCGCCCAGGAATACGAACAGAAGATCAATTCCGGCGACCTGCTGTCGATCGCCGAGGTGGTGCGCGACCTGCACCGCAACGACGACCAGCGCGAACAGTCCTATTCCGAACGCCAGCTGTACGAGGCCGCGCTTGACCGCCTGACCCGCGAGGTCGCGGCCGTGGCCGGCATCGACGAAGGCGGCGCGCAGAAGAAAGTCGAATCGGTCCTGACCTCGCGCGCTGCGGCGTAAGGCGGCGCACGGCCGATCCAGCAGAGCGGGAGGGCAGGCAGGCGCCTGCCCTTTCTTGATTCCTGGCTTTCCTTAATCCCTGCCGCGCCCTGCGCGGCTGCAGCTCGCGACATTGACACCTCGCAGCGCGGGAGTTCATGCTGGATCGGATGTCGGCGGTCGAAAGGAAATGCGCCCGTGTCGCTGAAAGTCATGATCTCGATTCATGTCCCCAAGACGGGCGGCACCAGCTTCAGGTGGATGCTTGAGGAACTGTTCGGTGCCGGTTTTCAACCCGACTATCATCAGGAGCCGCGTCCGGCGCTGATGGACGGGCCCGAACTGCGTGGCACCGATGACGAGATACGGGCGCTTTTCATCGATATCCGCTGCGTTCACGGCCATTTCAATGCGAGCAAGTACCTGCGCCTGCGCGACATCGAGGGAATAGAGCCGGTGTTCATCACATGGCTGCGGGATCCGGCAGAACGTTGCATGTCCACCTATCATTATCTGCGCAAGCTGGACACGCGGCCCGAGCAGCGGCCCGAGTGGGAACGGGCGGCCAAGACAATGACCATCAAGGATTTCTTCGAACAGACGCGGTATGGAACCAATCGCCAGTTCGTGCAGTTGCACGCATTGGAACGGGACGACCTGGCCTTCATCGGCTGCACCGAAAGGTTCAACGAAAGCATCAGGATCTTTCTTCAGATGTTCTTTCCGCATGTCACCCGGATGCAGCTTCAGCATGAACTGAGGAATGAGGAGCGGACAGGCAGATACCAGATTCCGCCGATCCTGCGCGCCCGCCTGATCGAGCAGAACGTCCTTGATGAACAGTTGTATCAGTATGGCAGGGGCTGGCTGTCAGGCGCCTTGCGCAGCCTGCCAGCCCCGTCCGATACCTTCAGCCTAGCGCCGCCAGAATCCGCGCCCAGCTTCGCGCGCCTCTGGCGAAGCTTTCGACGTCGTATTTCTCGTTGGGCGAATGGATACGGTCATCGTCGCGGCCGAAACCGATCAGCATCGAATCCATCCCGAGAATCCGCTTGAAGTCGCCTGCGACGGGAATGGACCCGCCCGCGCCGATGAAGGCCGCCTCGCGCCCCCATTCATCGGACAGTGCCGCGCGCGCGGCCGTGAAGGCGGGGTCCGAGGTGTCCATGCGGCTTGCCTGCGAGCCGCCGTGTTCGTGGAACGCGACGGAACAATCTGCCGGCACATGGGCGCGGACATGGGCGCGGAACGCCTCGCGGATCGCCTCGGGGTCCTGATGCCCGACCAGGCGGAAGCTGACCTTGGCGCGGGCCTCGGCGGGCAGCACGGTCTTGAAGCCTTCGCCGGCATAGCCCCCGGCGATGCCGTTGATCTCGAAGGTGGGGCGGTTCCAGACCATCTCCAGCCCCGTGCGGCCCTTTTCGCCGACAGGCTCCCTCAGGCCCACGCGCGCCAGGAAATCGCCCGCGTCGAAGGCCAGACCCTGCCAGTCGGCGCGCAGTTGCGGGGACAGTTCCTCCACCCCATCGTAAAAGCCGGGCAGCGTCACCCGGCCGTCCGCGTCCTTGACGGTGGCCAGCGCATTGACCAGCACCTGCAGCGGATTGGCCGCAAGCCCGCCGAAGCTGCCCGAATGCAGGTCGCGGTCGGCGGCGCGGATCACGATTTCCTCGCCCACCAGCCCGCGCAGCTGCGTGGTGATGGCGGGGCGGCCGTCCGAATACATGCCTGTGTCGCAGATCATCGCAAGGCCCGCGCGCAACTCGTCCGCATTGTCGCGCAGGAACGGCTGCAGGCTGGGGCTGCCCGATTCCTCCTCGCCCTCGAACAGCAGGACCAGGCCGGGGGGCAGGGTGCCGTGGACGGCCTTCCACGCGCGGAACGCCTCGACAAAGGTCATCAGCTGGCCCTTGTCGTCGGCGGCGCCTCGGGCGCGGATCACCGGGCCCTGGGCCGTGTCCTCGATGGCCGGGTCGAAGGGGGGACGGTCCCACAGGTCCAGCGGATCGACCGGCTGCACGTCATAGTGGCCATAGAACAGCAGCGGCCGCCGCGCGCCCGGCTGCGAATGCGCCACCACCATCGGATGCCCGGCCGTGTCGCGCACCGCGGCGTCGAAGCCCATCGAGGCCAGTTCGTCCCGCAGCCAGTCCGCCGCGCGGCGCACGTCGCCCGCATGGGCCGGGTCGGTCGAGATCGACGGGATGCGCAGGAAATCGGCCAGACGCTCCAGCGCCTGGGGCAGATCGGCGTCAAGCTGCGCCAGCACCTCGTCAAGCCTGTGGGTGGGCATGGTCCGGTCCTTTTCTTCATGATTCATGGATGTGCGGCGGCCGCGGACATTTCGTCACATTCCGGGCGTTAGGGTGTGGCCTTGTGCGATCTTGAGCCTTATCAATGCAGGACAAGCTCGATCAGACGATGATCGCACCCAGCCAGATACGCAAGGGAGCATGCCGATGGACTATGACGCCGCACTTGACCGGGCCATCGGGAAGCTGCACGAAGAAGGCCGCTATCGCACCTTCATCGACATCGAACGGCGCAAGGGGGCATTCCCGCAGGCGATCTGGACCCGCCCGGACGGGTCCGAACGGGAAATCACCGTCTGGTGCGGCAACGACTATCTGGGCATGGGCCAGCATCCCGCGGTCCTCTCCGCCATGCACGAGGCGCTGGATGCGACCGGCGCGGGGTCGGGCGGGACCCGCAACATTTCCGGGACCACCGTCTATCACAAGCGGCTGGAAGCCGAACTGGCCGACCTGCACGGGAAAGAGGCCGCGCTGGTCTTTTCATCTGCCTATATCGCCAATGACGCGACGCTCTCGACCCTGCCCAGGCTGTTTCCCGGCCTCATCATCTATTCGGACGAACTGAACCACGCCTCCATGATCGAGGGGATCAAGCGCACCGGCGGCGCCAGGCGGATCTTCCGCCACAACGACGTGGCCCATCTGCGCGAACTGCTGGCGGCGGACGACCCCGCCGCGCCCAAGCTGATCGCCTTCGAATCGATCTATTCGATGGACGGCGACTTCGGCCCCATCGCCGCGATCTGCGACCTCGCGGACGAATTCAACGCCCTGACCTATCTGGACGAGGTCCACGCGGTCGGCATGTACGGCCCCCGCGGCGGCGGCGTCGCCGAACGCGACGGGCTGCTGGACCGCATCGACATCTTCAACGGCACGCTGGGCAAGGCCTTCGGCGTCTTCGGCGGCTATATCGCCGGAACGGCGAAGATGTGCGACGCGATCCGGTCCTATGCGCCGGGCTTTATCTTCACCACCTCGCTGCCGCCGGCGGTGGCGGCGGGGGCGGCGGCCTCGATCGCCTTTCTCAAGACGGCCGAGGGCGCGAAGCTGCGCGACACCCAGCAGTTGCACGCCCGCATCCTGAAGATGCGGCTGCGCGGCCTCGGCCTGCCGATCGACGACCGCGGCAGCCATATCGTGCCGGTCCATGTCGGCAATCCGGTCCATTGCAAGATGCTTTCCGACATGTTGCTGGCGGATTTCGGCATCTATGTGCAGCCGATCAACTTTCCGACCGTGCCGCGCGGGACGGAACGGCTGCGCTTCACGCCCTCGCCGATCCATGATCCGCAGAAGATCGACGAACTGGTGCGGGCGATGGATGCGCTGTGGTCGCGGTGTGCGCTCAACCGTTCACATGCAGTCGCCTGATGGCAGAATGCGGTGGGACTGATCGCGCAGCCGTGATATTCTCCTGCTAAACAAATATGTGCCGGATTCGTCTCTCGGGCGTTTAACGGCAAATAGAATGAGGCAGGCATAGATGATCTGGATGCGGCCGCCGTCGCCGGCGGCGGATCAATCTTCTGACGGAGTGCAGGGCACGCCGCAGTTCGACGATTTCGAGATGCGGCTGGGGGACATGTTGCGCGGCGAACGCGCCACCCTGGGCAAGTCGTTGCTGGATGTGCAGCGCGAACTGCGCATCCGGGCCTCCTATGTCGCGGCCATCGAGAACTGCGATGTTGCCGCCTTTGATGCGACCAGCTTCATCGCCGGTTACGTCCGGTCCTATGCCCGCTATCTGGGGCTCGACCCCGACTGGGTGTTCCGGCGCTTCTGCGAGGAATCGGGCTTCCAGCCCCCCCATGGCATCGCCGCGGCCGCACCGGGACCGCGGCCCCCGCAGCAGCGGCCGTCCGACCCGGCCGAGGCGCTGGCCAATCCCCGCGCGCTGTTCATCCCCCAGCCCGAACCCTTCTGGTCCACGGTCGAACCACGGGCCATCGGCTCGATCCTGGTGATGGTCGCGCTGGCCTGCGGGCTGGGCTATGGCGGCTGGTCGGTCCTGCAAGAGGTGCAGAAGGTCAACCTGACGCCCTCGGACCAGCCGCCG
>CALLYR010000358.1 GCA_937859005.1 uncultured Paracoccus sp.
TATCAACCGCAAGGACTCTCGTCATGAACGAGGGACAACTGGGGGGCAGGTCAGCGCCGCTTCCATCAGCGCGTTCAGCTCATCGAAGAAGCGGATGCGGAGCGTCCGGTTGGTGCGCAGCAGGCCGAAGGGACCGACGCTCTTGCGGATTTCGTGCTCGTGCAGAACGACGGAGTCATGGCCCCAGATGCCGAACTTGAACTGCTGCATGGCGGGCACGACCGTGCCGACATACTCGTCCTTGCGCATGAGGCAGAACCCCAGACGGTTTTTACCAGCGTCTGGTTTGCCAGTAACTGGCCTGCAAGCGGCCTGAGCGAAGAAACTGTTGAGCACTTGAGAAAAGTCTGGATGGCAGGTCATGAGATCATTGCCGAAGCGCGGCACAACCCTGACGTGGCTCGCGCGCTGTACGCGCTGGCCTGTTATGGGAAGCAGCACGACCCTGTCACCCTGGACCGAGTGCACGCCATCTTTGTCAAAGCACAAGTTCCTCCAGAATTCCTTCCGCGTCGGAATTCCGGAGCGTCGGCTGCAGTTCAATGACAACACCACGGCCCATACTTCCGGAAAGCTGTCCGCAACTGCGGAGCGTCCATAATGGGAGTGTGCCGCCTGGAAGATGCATTGTGCCTTATAGACGGATGACCTCGATCTTTACGCCCGTCTCGGCACCGGCCCAAGCCTTGTTGGCGGTCAGAGCGGGGGCACCGAGCTCCGCCGCGAGCGCCAGGCAGGCGCGGTCGCCGAGCGAGAGGCCGAGGCTGCGCGTGGCGGGGCGCAGGTGCCCCGCAGCATAGCCTTGGGCAGGAGTGAGCGGACGGACATCGAGGTGCAGACTTCCGAGCACCTCCGCCACCTCCCCGACACTCAGGCCGCGGTCGCGCAGCTTGCCCACGACCTCCGCCAGGTTCGCCGCCCCGATCACGGCCGCAGGCAGCGCCTGGGCCACGCGCTCCGCCCCGCCCTCTCCGTTCAGGAGGCACAGCAGGGCCGGGGCGTCGAGCACCACCGGCCTGCTCACGCTCGGCCTCGCGCCGGCGGTCCGCGATCAGCCCGTCGGCCAGCGAGACGCCCCCGGACCCATGACGCCGCAGGATGGCCTGGGCGCGGGCCAGGGCCTGCGGGAGCGAGCGGACGCGCAGCTCGCCGTCCTCGATATCGACAAGGACGGTATCGCCGGCCGCGATCCCGGGTTCCCGCCGCATGGGGGCCGGGATGATGAGCTTGCCGCCGTCGATGACCCTGACCCGTTGCGCCGTCAGGCGAAGCAGTCTCCCTGAGGCACCTTGCCTGTCCATATGCCGGACAGGCTGCATTGGTATCAGGCGGACAGACAAGCCTCGGGGAGGCGAACGCCCGAAGCACAGGCCCTTCGGACCGGCAGCACGGCGATCTGCCGGATTGACCGTCATTTCGGGTATACCCCAGACGAACGCCCACATCGGACACATTGATGCGTCCGAACAGGGTTGCTTATGGCCATTTCGGACAGTAATGTGAGCGGGTCCAGACCCCAGCCGGACAGAAGTGCCCCTCCATGACCCTCTATGGCTACGCCCGTGTGTCCTCGACCGACCAGGACCTCTCCCTGCAGGAAGCCAGCCTGCGCGCCGCCGGCTGCCA
>CALLYR010000359.1 GCA_937859005.1 uncultured Paracoccus sp.
GGCTATAGGACAAGGGGGTGGTCATGGGGCCTTTCCGGCGGGCAAGTCCCGCCCGGCGATGGACATTCTTGAGCGTTGTGGCCGAGTTTGCTAAGCCGGGCGCGCGGCGTCAACCGGCCCAGGTCCGGGCAGCGCGGCCCGCGAACGACCGCGCCCGCGTGCGCCAAGGCAGGAGCCATGTGCAGATGACGACCAACCGGCGCCGGATCATCGCGCTTGCCCTTGCCCTGCCGCTGCTGTCCGCGGCGGGTTGCACGCGGCTGCGGCGCAACCACGGCTATGTCCCGGCCGAGGACGAACTGGCGCAGGTCGTGGTGGGCGGGACCACGCGGGACGAACTGCCGGGGCTGATCGGCCAGCCCGGATCGCAGGGCGTGCTGACGGGATCGGCCTGGTATTACGTGGGGTCGCGCTGGGAACATTACGGGATGAACCCGCCCCGCGAAATCGACCGGCAGGTGGTCGCGATCAGCTTCGACGACGCCGGGGTCGTGACCAATGTCGAACGCTTCGGACTGGAAAGCGGCCAGGTCGTGGTGCTGTCGCGGCGCGTGACCGATACCGGCGTCTCGGGGCTGGGTGTGATCCGCCGGCTGCTGGGCAACATCGGCAACTTCAATCCGGGGCAGTTGTTCGACCAGCCCTGACGGGGCGAAACGCCGTCCCGCCGGATGCCGTGTCCCTGTCAGGCCGCGTCGGGGACGAACCGCAGCGCCACGCCGTTGATGCAGTATCGCTGTCCCGTGGGCGGCGGGCCGTCGGGGAACACATGGCCCAGATGCGCGTCGCAGCGGTGACAGCGGACTTCGGTGCGGATCATGCCGTGGCTGGCGTCGCGGTATTCGTCGATCGCGCCGCCCGCCTGCGAAAAGCTGGGCCAGCCGCAGTGGCTTTCGAATTTCTGGTCGCCGTCGAACAGCGGCGCCCCGCAGCAGATACATTCGTAATGCCCCGGCCCCTCGGGAAAGCCGGGATGCGAGAACGGGCGCTCGGTCCCGGCCTTGCGGGTGACGCGATAGGTTTCCGGGTCCAGCAGCTCGCGCCATTCGGCGTCGCTGCGCGTGATCTTGTCAGACATGTGGTAATCCTGTTGCGGTGTCGTCATGATGTGGGATCGAACTTTCACGGAACAACCGGGCATGTCCTGCCGTTCCCGTTGTGGCCGACGCCAGGATGATCCGATGCTGAACCTGCGCAAGGGGCATTACGCCGTCCGCATCGGCGAGACCGCGGACGACTTGCGGGCCGCGCAGCGCCTGCGCTGGATGTGCTTTGTCGGCAGCCGCACCGGGCAGGACGGCCCCGGCGCGCTGGATGCCGACGATCTGGACGATCTGTGTCATCATGCCCTGGTCGAGGACTGCAGCAGCGGCGCGCTGGTCGGCTGTTTCCGCATCCTGCCGCTGTCCAGCGGGGCCGGGATCGAGAGCAGCTATTCCGCGCGTCACTATGACCTGTCCGCCCTGCGGGATTTCGCCGGCCCGATGGTCGAGATCGGGCGGTTCTGCATCCATCCCGCGTGGCGCGACCCCGACATCCTGCGCGTCAGCTGGGGGGCGCTGGCGGGCTTCGTGGACCGCACGGGGACCGAGATGCTGTTCGGCTGTTCATCCTTCGTGGGAACCGACACGACGCGCTACGAGGACGCCTTTGCCCTGCTGCGCGAACGCCACCTGGCGCCGGAACGCTGGCTGCCGCGCGTCAAGGCGCCGGAGGTGTTCCACTTTGGCATGGCCCTGCGGCAGCGGGCGCCCGATCCGGTCGCAGCCATGGCCGCGATGCCACCCCTGCTGCGCAGCTATCTGGCGATGGGGGGGCGGGTCAGTGATCATGCAGTGGTGGACCGGCGGCTGGATACGCTGCATGTCTTTACCGGGCTGGAAATCCGCGCGATCCCGCCCGCCCGTGCCCGGCTGCTGCGGGCGCTGGCGGAATAAGCCCTGGCTTGCACAGGCGATCTGGCGGGGCTAGACCGGCCAGCCTTGGCAGGCGGCGGGGCAGACATGAGCGGATTTTCCTTCACCCTGAACGGCACGGACGGCAAGGCGCGCACTGGCGTCATCGACACGCCCCGCGGCCGGATCCGCACCCCCGCCTTCATGCCCGTGGGCACGGCCGGCACGGTCAAGGCGATGCTGCCCGAATCCGTGCGCGCCACCGGGGCCGACATCGTGCTGGGCAACACCTATCACCTGATGCTGCGCCCCGGCGCGGAACGGATCGCGCGGCTGGGGGGGCTGCACCGATTCATGAACTGGGACCGCCCCATCCTGACCGATTCGGGCGGCTTCCAGGTGATGAGCCTGTCGGACCTGCGCAAGCTGACCGAGGAGGGCGTCACCTTTGCCAGCCATGTGGACGGATCGCGCCATTTCCTGTCCCCCGAAACCAGCATGGAGATCCAGCGGCAGCTCGGGTCCGACATCGTGATGGCCTTCGACGAATGTCCCGCGCTGCCTGCAAGCCACGACCGGCAGGCGGAAGCCATGCGCCTGTCGATGCGCTGGGCGCAGCGGTCGCGCGACGCCTTCGGCGACCGTCCCGGACATGCGCTGTTCGGGATCATGCAGGGCGGGGTAGAGCGCGATCTGCGCGAGGAATCGGCCTCGGCCCTGCGCGCCATCGGCTTTGACGGCTATGCCATCGGCGGCCTTGCGGTGGGCGAGGGGCAGGCGGCGATGTTCGACGTCCTCGACTATGCCGCCGACCTGCTGCCCGCAGACCGGCCGCGTTACCTGATGGGCGTGGGCAAGCCCGACGACATCGTGGGCGCGGTCCAGCGCGGGGTGGACATGATGGACTGCGTGCTGCCGTCGCGGTCCGGGCGCACCGGGCAGGCGTGGACGCGGCGCGGACAGGTCAACATCAAGAACGCCCGCCACGCCGACGACCCGCGCCCGCTGGACGAAGCCTGCACCTGCCCGGCCTGCGCCAGTTATTCCCGCGCCTATCTGCATCATGTCTTCCGCGCCGGAGAGATGATTTCCGGGATGCTGCTGACCTGGCACAACCTGCATTATTTCCAGCAGATCATGCAGGGGATGCGTGATGCCATCACGGCGGGAACGCTGGACGGCTGGGTTGCGGATTTCCACGCCGCCCGCGCCGCGGGCGACATCGAGCCGGTCTAGGTTCGGGGCGGACGCGGGCGATAGGCGGGCAGCGACCAGCCGAACAGCATCGACCCCGCCCGCAGCAGGAACGTCCCCGCCCCGCAGGCGATCAGCGCGGCGGGCCGCGGCATTCCCAGCCCGGTCAGGATCAGCGCCAGCAGCGCCCCGCCAAAGGCCGCGGTCAGATACAGCTCGCCCCTCTTCAGCACCAGGGGCACCTCGTTGCCGACCACGTCGCGCATCAGCCCGCCGAAGCTGCCGGTGACGACGCCGGCGATGACGACGATCACCGGCCCGAAGCCGCCCGCAAGCGCCGCGCCCACTCCGGCCGGGACGGCCACGGACAGCGCCATGGCGTCCAGCCACAGAAGCCAGCGATAGCGGCTTTCGACCAGATGCGCCGTCCAGAACACCAGGAACGCCGCAGCCACCGCCAACAGCACGAAGCCCGGCCGCGACACCCAGAATACCTCGCGCCCCAGCACCAGATCCCGCACTGTGCCGCCGCCCACGGCGGTCATCGCGGCCATGAAGATGAATCCGACCGGATCGAGCTGCTTGCGGCTGGCGACCAGCGCGCCCGTCAGCGCAAAGACCAGCACCGACGCATAGTCCAGCGCCAGCACGAACCCGGACATCGCGCCCGCCAGATCGGGCTTCATTTGAACGGCGCCATGCCGGCGCGGGCCAGTTCGTCCGCGCGTTCGTTTTCGGGATGACCCGCGTGCCCCTTGATCCAGGCCCAGGTCACCTTGTGGCGTGCCCGCGCGTCATCCAGCCGCTGCCACAGATCGGCGTTCTTGACCGGCTTGCGGCCGGCGGTCTTCCAGCCGTTCTTCTTCCAGCCGTGGATCCAGGCGGTGACGCCGTTCTTGACATAGGCGCTGTCGGTCGTGACGGTGATTGCGCTGGGCCGGGTCAGGGTTTCCAGCGCGGCGATGGCGGCCATCAGTTCCATCCGGTTGTTGGTGGTGTCCGGCTCTCCGCCCGACAACTCGCGTTCCCGGACGATGATGGCCCCGTCCAACGCGCGCATGAGGACGCCCCAGCCGCCGGGGCCGGGGTTGCCGGAACAGGCGCCGTCGGTCCAGGCGAACAGGTCAGGCATGCCCGCACCCGATGCAATGGCAGGACCGTGCCTTGTGGCCTGCCGGATGAAGCGCATACGGCAAGGTCATTCCTTTCCCATCCGGGCGCAGATATCGCGCGGCCCGGCGGGCGCCCGGCAAACGGTCCGGCGGATCGTTCCCAGTGGCCCGAGGGCCGGCAGGTCCGGGGCAGGGGCAGGCCGCCCCGGCGGACCGCGCCTCATCCCGCGACCGGCTCGCGCAGGACGCGGGGGACCTTGAACTCCACCCGCTCCTGCGCGGTTTCGACCACCTCGACGGACAGGTCATGGCGGTCGGCAAAGGCGGCGATCACCTCGTCCACCAGCACCTCGGGGGCGCTGGCGCCTGCGGTCACGCCAACGGCGCGGATGCCGTCCAGCGCGCGCCAGTCGATCTCGGCCGCCGAGTTAACCAACTGAGCATAGCCGCAGCCCGCGGCGCGCCCGACCTCGACCAGCCGGCGCGAGTTCGAACTGTTGGGCGCGCCGATCACCAGCAGCGCGTCGATCCGCGGTGCGATCGCCTTGACCGCCGCCTGCCGGTTGGTGGTGGCATAGCAGATGTCGTCCTTGGCGGGACCGACGATGGCGGGAAACCGCGCCTGCAGGGCGGCGACGATTTCGGCGGTGTCGTCCACCGACAGGGTGGTCTGCGTGATCCAGGCCAGCCGTTCGGGATCGCGCGGCGCGATGCGCGCCACGTCATCGACCGTTTCGACCAGGATCACCTCGCCCTCGGGCAGCTGGCCCATGGTGCCCAGCACCTCGGGGTGGCCGGCATGGCCGATCATGACCATCTGAAGGCCGTCCGCGTGATGGCGCTCGGCCTCGACATGGACCTTGCTGACCAGCGGGCAGGTCGCGTCCACATAGACCATGTTGCGCCGCTGCGCCTCGGCGGGGACGGATTTCGGCACGCCATGGGCCGAAAAGATCACCGGGCGGTCGTCGGGGCAGTTGTCCAGGTCCTCGACGAAGACCGCGCCCTGGGCGCGCAGACCGTCCACGACAAAGCGGTTGTGGACGATCTCGTGCCGGACATAGACGGGGGCGCCCCATTTCTGCAGCGCCATTTCCACGATCTTCACGGCCCGGTCCACGCCGGCGCAGAACCCGCGCGGCGCGGCCAGATACAGGGTCAGGGGGGGCTTTTCGTCCATGCGCGCAGGGGTAACGCGGGCGGGCGCCAAGGTCCAGTGGCCCGGACCCGGCGCCCGGTCAGGTTTCCGTGGCCCCTGGCACCGGCTCGCGCGGTTCGCGCGGCGGGCGGCCGATGATGTCGCGCAGCGCGTCCAGTTCGATGAAATTGTCGGCCTGGCGGCGCAGTTCGTCGGAAATCATCGGCGGCTGGCTGCGCAGCGTGGACACGACCGACACCCGCACCCCCTTACGCTGCATCGCCTCGACCAGCGGGCGGAAATCGCCGTCGCCGGAAAACAGCACCGCATGGTCCAGCCGGGGGGCCAGTTCCATCGCGTTCACCGTCAGTTCGATGTCCATGTTGCCCTTGACCCGCCGGCGTCCCAGGGAATCGGTGTATTCCTTGGCGGGCTTTGTCACCATGGTGAAGCCGTTGTAGTTCAGCCAGTCGATCAGCGGACGGATGGGCGAATATTCCTCACTTTCCAGCAGCGCGGTATAGTAATAGGCGCGGATCAGCTTGCCGCGGCGTTCGAATTCCTGCCGCAGCAGCTTGTAGTCGATGTCGAAACCCAGCGATTTGGCGGCGGCGTGAAGGTTCGATCCGTCGATGAACAGCGCAAGGCGGTCATCCTTGTAGAACAATTGGTTTCCTTCCGAAAAGTGGAATAATCCCCTGACATGCAGGACAAATTAGCCTTGGTTGCCCTTGGCGCAAACCTGTCCAGTTGGGCAGGTTCCCCTGCCGATGCGCTTCGTTCATCCATCGTGCGAATCGCCGGACTGCCGGGGGTGCGGCTGGTGGCGGTCAGCCGCTTCTGGCGCACGCCCGCCCATCCGCCGGGCAGCGGCCCGGATTATGTCAATGCCGCGGCGGCCGTCATGACCTCGCGGGGGGCCGGGGACCTGCTGGCCGCCCTGCACGGGATCGAGGCGGCGATGGGCCGCGTCCGCGATGGCGGACGCTG
>CALLYR010000360.1 GCA_937859005.1 uncultured Paracoccus sp.
GGCACCGTCAGCGCGGCAGGCGGGGGCGGGGGCAGGGGGACGGCGCGCGGACCCAGCGCGTCGAACAGGTCGAACAGCACCGGCGCGGCCAGTTCTCCGCCAAAGGCGCCGGGCACAGGCGTCCCGTCCGGCCGCCCCAGCCAGACGCCCGCCACGAACCGCCCGTCATAGCCCACTGCCAGCGCGTCGCGGTGGCCGTAACTGGTCCCCGTCTTCCACGCGACCCGCCCCGCCGCGCGCCCGCCCGGCGGGGCGATGCCCCCCAGGATCGCGCCCGCCTGCCATGCGGCGACCGGACCTACGACCGGATCGCCCGGATCGGCGGGCTCTGGCAGGACATGCAGCCGCACCGCCCGCCCGCCGCGGGCAAGCGCGGCATAGCCCTGCACCAGATCGCTCAGCGACACGCCGCCGCCGCCCAGAACCAGCGCCAGCCCCGGCTCGCCCCCCTGCACGACGACCCGCATCCCCGCGCGGCGCAAGGCAGCGGCGATGCGGGCGGGGCCAAGCGCCTCGGCCACGCGGACTACGGGGATGTTCAGCGATTCCGCCAACGCCTGCCGGATCGTGACAGTGCCGCGAAAGCGGCGGTCAAAGTTTTCGGGCTGCCAGCGGCCGAAGGCGGCGGGGCGGTCCTCGATCAGCGTTTCCGGGTGGATCAGCCCGTCGTCGAAGCCCAGCGCATAGACAAGCGGCTTCAGCGTCGATCCGGGGGACCGCAACGCCTGTGTCATGTCGATGAACCCGCCCGAGGCCGCATCGGTGAACTGCGCCGCGCCGACATGGGCAAGGATTTCCCCGGTGCGATGATCGGCCAGCAGCAGCGCCGCCGACAGGCGCGCGGTCTGCCCGGCAACAGCGCGGGCGGCCAGAGTTTCCGCCGCGCGTTGCAGGGCGGGGTCGAGGGTCGTCTCGATCCGCAGCGCGCCGGGGTTTTCGCGCCGCAGCCGGTCGGCCAGCAGGGCCGCATGGGCGGGAAAGGGGCGGCGGGCCTGCGGCAGCGGCTCGGCCCTTGCCGCCTCTGCCGCCTCGGCGTTCAGGATGCCCGCGGCCAGCGCGCGGTCG
>CALLYR010000361.1 GCA_937859005.1 uncultured Paracoccus sp.
GACTTCTTCAGATATTCGAAGCGCGCGATGTCGTCGTCCGGCCCCAGCAGGTTCAGGAAATCGCGCAGCGCGCCGGGACGCTGGGGCAGGCGCAGGATGAAATATTTCTTCAGCCCGGCGTATCGCTGGGCGCGCTCGCGCACCTCGGGCAGGCGCTCGAAATCGAAGTTCCCGCCCGAGACGACGCAGACCACCTGCCGCTCGGCCAGCAAACCCTGGGCGTGCAGGTCGCGCAGGGCGTCGATCGACAGCGCGCCTGCCGGTTCCAGCACGATTCCCTCGACATTCAGCATTTCGAGCATGGTGCCGCAGATTCGGTCCTCGGGGGCGACGGCCACCTGATCGGGGGAAAAGCCGGAGAGCAGCGAGAACGGCAGATCGCCGGTCCGCGCGACCGCCGCCCCGTCCACGAAATTATCCACGCGGGGCAGGGTGACCGGCGCGCCCCCGCGCAACGCGGCCAGCAGGCTGGCCCCGCCCGCAGGTTCGGCAAAGGCAAAGCGGGTGGCGGGCGCCAGATCGCGCAGCAGGCGCGTCACCCCTGCGGCCAGACCTCCGCCGCCGACCGGCAAGACCACCAGATCGGGGGCCGAGCCCAGTTGATCGAGGATTTCCCGCCCGACGGTCGCCTGTCCCTCGATCACATCGGCATCGTCGAAGGGCGACAGGAACAGGCTGCCGCTGTCTTTGGCCATCGCCTGCGCCGCGCGCAGCGTCTGGTCGAAGTAATCGCCGGTCAGCACGATCTCGACCCATTCGGCCCCGAACATCCGGGTCTTGTCGATCTTCTGGCGCGGTGTGGTCACGGGCATGAAGACCGTTCCCCGCACCCCGAAATGGCGGCAGGCATAGGCCACGCCCTGCGCGTGATTGCCGGCGCTTGCGCAGACGAAGCGCGTACCCCGCCCCCCGGCCTTGCGCATCGCGTTGAAGGCGCCGCGCAGCTTGTAGCTGCGCACCGGGGTCAGATCCTCGCGCTTGAGCCAGATGTCCGCGTCGTAACGCGCCGACAGCAGCGCGTTGCGCTGCAGCGGCGTCGGCTCGAACAGGCTGCGCAGTGCCTGTTCGGCCTGCTGGACGGCGGCGGGGAAATCGGGCGGCGCTGCTGTGTTCATGGCACCGGCTTGCCCTGTCGCCGCACCCGAGGCAAGGGTGGCGCGACACGGGACGCGCCGCCCTTGCCGGCCGCGCCCCTTGTGAGGGCAGGCGAAACGCCCTATCCCGCGCGCGTTCACGTCGCCATGGAGAATCCGAGATGACACAAGCGCCCAGGAAAGTCGTGCTGGCCTATTCCGGGGGCCTCGACACCTCGATCATCCTGAAGTGGCTGCAGACGGAATACGGCTGCGAGGTCATCACCTTCACCGCCGACCTTGGCCAGGGCGAGGAACTGGAGCCGGCGCGGAAAAAGGCCGAACTGCTGGGCATCAAGCCGGAAAACATCCATATCGAGGACGTGCGCGAGGAATTCGTGCGCGATTACGTCTTCCCGATGTTCCGCGCCAATGCCCTCTATGAGGGCCAGTATCTGCTGGGCACATCCATCGCGCGCCCGCTGATCGCCAAGCGCCTGGTGGAGATCGCCCATGAACACGGTGCCGACGCCGTGGCGCATGGCGCGACCGGCAAGGGCAACGATCAGGTCCGCTTCGAACTCAGCGCCTATGCGCTCGACCCCTCGATCCGGGTAATCGCGCCGTGGCGGGAATGGGATCTGACCTCGCGCACGAAGCTTCTGGAGTTCGCCGAGACCAACCAGATCCCGATCGCCAAAGACAAGCGCGGCGAGGCGCCGTTCAGCGTGGACGCGAACCTGCTGCACACCTCGTCCGAAGGCAAGGCGCTGGAAAACCCCGCCGAAGAGGCGCCCGATTACGTCTATGTCCGCACCGTGAACCCCGAGGATGCGCCCGACCAGCCCGAATACATCGAAGTGACGTTCGAGCGGGGCGATGCGGTTGCCATCAACGGCGAGGCGATGTCGCCCGCGACGATCCTGACCCGGCTCAACGAATATGGCGGCAGGCACGGGATCGGGCGGCTGGATTTCGTGGAAAACCGTTTCGTCGGCATGAAGTCGCGCGGCATCTATGAAACCCCCGGCGGCACCATCCTGCTGGAGGCGCATCGGGGGATCGAGCAGATCACGCTGGATTCGGGGTCGGGGCACCTGAAGGACAGCCTGATGCCACGCTATGCCGAGCTGATCTACAACGGCTTCTGGTTCAGCCCGGAACGCGAGATGCTGCAGGCGCTGATCGACAAGTCGCAGGAATATGTGTCGGGGACCGTCCGGCTGAAGCTCTACAAGGGTTCGGTCCACTGCGTCGGACGCTGGTCGGACATGAGCCTGTATTCCGAGGCGCATGTGACCTTCGAGGACGATGCGGGCGCCTATGACCAGAAGGACGCTGCGGGCTTCATCCGGCTGAACGCGCTGCGGCTGAAGCTGATCGGCAACCGCAACGCCCGTTCCCGCTGAGCCGCGGGCCTGGGCTGAGGACGCGCTGCCGCGGGTGGTGAGGCTCGCTTGCGGACGGGCGGGGTCCGTGCCGGTGAGGCGTGCGGCATGAGGATGTGGCACGATCAGGCGGGCGGAAACCAACGCCACGCTCAATCCGGGCGCGTCGAGTTCGCGGCGTGAGGCTTCACGGATGTCTGGCGCGCAGGGGCCAGCAGGCTGACGTTTGGGTCAGGAGGTTCGGGGGCGCGCATCTGCGCCGCGGCGGGCGCCCTCAGCCCTGCGACCAGACAGGCACCCTTGGCCTGGGCGGCAGATGGCGAGCCGAGACTTAGGGGATTGCCTCCGGCGCCTGGCGCAGGGAGCCGGCTGCGGGACGGCACGGACCCGCAGGCAAGACCTGCACCTCTCCATCCTGCCGGCAACGCACGAAACTTGCCCCGCGCGACCCGCTTGCGCGGCCGCGCGCTTTGCCCTATCTGTCGCGCACCTCTGACGGCGGCGGGTTGGCGGAGAGGTTACGCAGCGGATTGCAAATCCGTGAAGACCGGTTCGATTCCGGTACCCGCCTCCATATTCTGGCTGCGATTACAGCTGGTTATGTTCGCCTCTCTCCCATCAGT
>CALLYR010000362.1 GCA_937859005.1 uncultured Paracoccus sp.
GGGCCGCCGATCCCGGTCGCCGTCTCGGTGATGCCGGTGAAGGCGCCCACCGAAAATGCGGCGGGGCGGTTCGGATCGAAGCGCGGCGCGATCAGGGCGACGGCCGCGGCGATCACGGTGAACAGGCCGACCGTGAAGTCAAGCTGCACCGCCGTCATCACCGCCAGAATCCAGACCCCCGCCACCGTGCCCGGCAACCGGCCCAGCGTCATCCAGCGCACGCCCGGCCAGTCCACCGCATGCCGCTCGCGCCAGGCGACGAGGAAGTTCAGCGGCAGCATCAGCAACAGCAATGTCACCGGCAGCAGCGACGGCACCAGCGTGCCGACCAGCGGCGCCATGATCAGCGCGAAGCCGATGCCGATCGAGCCCTGCACGAAGGACGAGATCAGGACCACGGCCGCCAGAAGGGCAAAGACCTCCGCGCTCACCGCACCATCGCCCTCTGCCGGCAGGTTTCGGCCACCGGATGGATGCGCTGGATCGGCGCCGCAGCGATGGCGGGACCCGCGCTTTCGCGGATTTCCCGCATCAGGGCGCGGGCATCCCAGTCCACCGGCCAGCCCTTCCACAGCCGCATGCGGCCATTGGTGAAGACGGCGTCGATCTGGTCGCGGCCGCCATAGCGGACAAGTTCCCATGTCAGGTCGTGCGAGGGGACCAGTTCGGGAATGTCCAGGTCGACCAGCAGGAAATCGGCGGCCAGCCCCTCGGCGATGCTGCCCGTGACCCCGGCCAGCCCCGCGGCATCCGCCCCCCCGCGCGTGGCGGCATCCAGCCAGCGCCAGCCCCCCCCGCAGGAACTGTCGCCGCTGGCAAGGCCGAAGCCCGCCCGTTGCAGGCCCTCGGCCGCCTCCATCAGGCGGAATCCGTCGGCCCGCGTGCCATCGGTGCCCAGGCCGAAGCGGATGCCCATCTCGGCCATCATCACCGCGGGCGCGATGGCGTTTCCCTTCCACAGGGAAGCGACGGGGTTATAGGCGACGGCGGTGCCGGTATCACGCAGCAGGGACAGCTCGCGCGGCGTCACCAGCGTCGAATGCGCGACCAGCGTCTGCGGGCCCAATGCGCCGACATGCGCCAGATGTTCCAGCGGGCGGCGTCCATTCGCCACCAGCGAACGCTCGACCGCGACCAGATGCTCGTTCACATGGGTCTGGAACACGACCCCCGCATCGGCCGCCATGCGCGCCACCTCGCGCAGCATTCCGTCGGTTGCCACCTCGGGGATCGAGATGGCCAGCGAGGGATGGACCAGCGGGCTCGACTGCCAGCGCGTCAGGTGCCGTTCGGCCCGGCGCAGGATTTCGTCGCGAGGGGGCACCGATGCCGTGCCCCCCAGATCGTTGCAGATGAAGCCGACAACGCTGCGCAGCCCGGTTTCCGCCGCAGCGGCCGCCAGCGCGTCGATATGGCCGTCGGACCGGGTGCCGGCATCGACGGCGGTGGTGATGCCGCCGCGCAGGCATTCCAGCGCCGCCAGCCTGCTGGACAGCGCGACCATGCGGCCGTCGAGGCTGCCTTCCAGCGGCACCCAGATGCGGCGGAAGATCTCGGACGGCTCGCCGAAGACCAGCGACTTGCCCAGCGACTGCGTCAGATGCGTATGGGCATCGACAAAGCCCGGCATCAGCAGATGGGCGGGCATCTCGACCGCCCGCACCGTGGGATGGCGGGCCGTGACCTGATCCGCCGGCCCGATCTCGGCAAAGCGGCCCTGCGACACCAGCACGGCCAGCCCCGGTTGCGGCCCGGAATCGGTCAGCACATGGCC
>CALLYR010000363.1 GCA_937859005.1 uncultured Paracoccus sp.
ACGGGCGGGCGGCGGCGGTCCGCAGCACCGCGCCGCTTGCATCGTCGGTGGCGGTCTCGGCACCCCAGGTCACGGTGAAGTCATAGCATTTCAGCGCATCGGTCAGGTACGGCACCGTCTTGGTGGCCTCGCCCAGCGCCACCGCCAGCAGACCGGTCGCATCGGGGTCCAGCGTGCCCGCGTGGCCCGCCTTTTTCGCGTCCAGGGCCCAGCGCACACGGCCGACCACATCGGTCGATCCCACGCCCGCGGGCTTGTCCACGATCAGCCAGCCCGAAATCTCGCGCCCCTTCTTCCGCGCCATCAGGACCGCTCCACCAGACCGATGATCGGGCCCATCCGGCGGCCCCAGTCGGCCCGGTTGATCGCCGGTGCGTAAAGACGCGAGATCGAGCCATCGAAATACAGCGCATTGCGCGCCTGCAACTCGTCCCGGAAAAAGCGGGCGAATTCGTGAAATGTCACCGGACGGTCAGAGATCACGAACCACGCGGTCTCCATGTCGCGCGACACGCCCACGCCGTTGCGGATGTAACGGCTGTCGCTGTCGGGCAGGAATCGCGGATGCAGGTCGCCCTCGATCACCAGCATCGGACCCGACTGGGTGGCAAGGCGGCAGTCGGGCCGGACCTTGGCAAAGCGGCGGCTTTCGATCACCTGAAAGGGTGCCCTGGCGCCGACGCAGAAGACACCGTTGGGACGCATCCCGAAGTTGCCGCCGCCGCCGACGGTGACGACCTCGCCCCGTTCGGTCCCGTCGGACCGGAACAGCCCTACCGGGGAATAATCGGCATGATACATGCCCGCGTTCATCGCAAAGCCAAGCACCTCGCCGTCATCCAGCATGTCGCGGACGGCGCGGAAATCCCCCAGAACCTGCCCGTCCGGGCCGTCCAGCCACAGGCGCAGCTTGTCCTGATCGGCGGCCGCGACGGTGCAGACGGCATAGGGCGCGCCCTCGAAGTCGCGCTTTTCGCAAAGACCGGCGACGGCGGGCAGGGCCATGGCGATCAGTGCGCCGACCGCCAGCCCCAGCCGGCGCGTCAGCTCACTCGGCCTCATCTTCGTCGTCATGTTCGATATCGCGGCGCACCCTGTCATCGGCGAACATCCGGCGGGTGTCATCCATGCGGTCGAAGGTTTCGTCCAGCACGAAGCGCAGGTTGGGCGCGTATTTCAGCGACATTTCCTTGGCGACATGGTGGCGCAGCTCGCGCGTGTTGCGGCGCAGCGCCTCCAGCGCCTCGTCGGCGTCATGGCCGCCCAGCGGCAGGACATAGGCCGTCGCCACCTTGAGGTCGGGCGAGGTCCGCACCTCGCCCACGGTGATCGAATGGCGATTCAGGTCGGGGTCATGCACGTCGCCGCGCAGCAGCACGTCCGACAGCGTGCGGCGGATCAGTTCGCCCACCCGCAACTGGCGCTGCGACGGGCCGGGACCTTGGTTGAAGCGATTGGAAGCCATGCGCCCAGATGTAGGGGGTCGCGGGCCGCGCCGCAACGGGATAGGACGGCGGCAGGATCAGGGGGGCAGGACATGGACAAGCCGGGCATCGTCATCACGGGCGTATCGGGCCGCATGGGGCGGATGCTGGTCGAAACCGTCCTGGAATCCGACCGGGCCCGGCTGGTGGGCGCCATCGAGCGCGAGGGGCATCCGTGGGTCAGCCGCGACCTGGGCGAGGCGATGGGGGCCGCCCCCTTGGGGATCGCCGTCACCGACGACGCGGTCGCGGCGATCGCTCGCGCGCAGGCGGTGATCGACTTCACCGCCCCGGCTGCCACCGTGGCCTTCGCCGAACTGGCCGCGCAGGCCCGCGCCGTCCATGTGATCGGCACCACCGGACTGTCGGCAGACGATCTGAAGCGCATCGCCGCCGCCGCCCGCCACGCGCCGATCATCCGCGCCGGCAACATGAGCCTGGGGGTCAACCTGCTGGTGGGCCTGACCCGCAAGGTCGCGGCGGCGTTGGGCGGGGATTGGGACATCGAGATCGTCGAGGCCCATCACCGCATGAAGGTGGACGCGCCCTCGGGCACCGCCCTGATGCTGGGAGAGGCCGCGGCCGAGGGCCGGGGCCGGGCGCTCGATGAGCTGCGGGCGCCCGCGCGCGAAGGCATGACGGGCGCACGGGTGCCCGGCAGCATCGGTTTCGCCGCGATCCGGGGCGGAGACGTGGTGGGCGAACATGACGTGATCTTCGCCACTGCGGGCGAACGGGTGGTGCTGCGCCATCTGGCAACCGACCGCGCCATCTTTGCCCGTGGCGCGTTGTGCGCGGCGCTGTGGGGGCAGGACAAGGGACCGGGCGAATACGACATGGCCGACGTTCTGGGTCTGTGACCGGCGGGTCTGCGGCGATTCGCAGATTTGGTGGAATGATCTTCGAATGGTTTCTGCCGGAGCCGCAGATTGTTGCGACAGAAGGCATGTCGGGGCTGCAATTCCGCAGCACATTCCGGTATTTTCAGACGATCTTCCCTTTCGTTGCCATGGGGAGGAAATCGGGCCATGAAGATCGTCGTTCTGGGTGCAGGGGTCATCGGCGTCACCAGCGCCTGGTATCTGGCGCGCGCGGGCCATCAGGTCACCGTTGTGGACCGCCAGCCGGCCGCCGCGCTGGAAACCTCGTTTGCCAATGCGGGCGAGATCTCGCCCGGCTATTCCACGCCCTGGGCCGCGCCCGGCATCCCGCAAAAGGCCCTGCGCTGGATGTTCCAGCGTCACGCGCCGCTTGTCCTGCACGCATCCGCCGATCCGGTCCGCGCGGGCTGGATGGCGAAGATGCTGCGCAACTGCACCTCGGACGCCTATGCGGTGAACAAGTCGCGGATGATGCGGATCGCGGAATATTCGCGTGACTGCCTGGGCACGCTGCGTGCCGAGACCGGCATCCGTTATGATGAGCGCACGCAGGGCACGCTGCAGGTGTTCCGCGACGAAAAGCAGGTCAAGGCCGTGCAGAAGGACATCAAGGTCCTGAAAGCCGACGGCGTGGCCTACGAGGAACTGGACGTGGACGGCTGCGTCGCGGCCGAGCCGGGCTTGGCCCATGCCCGGCACCTGCTGGCCGGCGGCCTGCGCCTGCCGGGGGACGAAACCGGCGACTGCCACGTCTTCACGCAAAGCCTTGCCGCGCTGGCCGAGGCGCAGGGCGTGACCTTCCTTTATGAAACCACCATCCACGGGCTGCAGGGCACGCCGGGCCGGATCGCGGCGGCGCTGACCTCGGCCGGGCGGCTGACGGCGGACGCCTTTGTCGTGGCGCTGGGCAGCTATTCGCCGGCGCTGGTCGCGCCCTTCGGGATCAGGCTGCCGGTCCATCCGATCAAGGGCTATTCGCTGACGCTGCCGATCGTGGACGAAAGCCGCGCGCCGGTCAGCACGGTGATGGACGAAACCTACAAGGTCGCGATCACCCGGCTGGGCGACCGCATCCGCGTGGGGGGCCTGGCGGAACTGGCGGGCTTCGACCTGTCGCTGTCGCCGCGCCGCCGGGCCACGCTGGCGAAGTCGGTGGGCGAACTGTTCGGGGGCGCGGGCGATCTGGACGCCGCGTCCTTCTGGACGGGCCTGCGCCCGATGACCCCGGACGGGACGCCCATCGTCGGCGCGACGCCGGTCGGCAATCTGTGGCTGAACACCGGCCACGGCACGCTGGGCTGGACCATGGCCGCAGGCTCGGGTCGGGTGCTGGCCGACCTGATGTCGGACCGCACGCCGCAGATCGAATCGGGCGACCTGGGCTATGCCCGTTACCTGCGCGGCTTTGGCAAGCGGGCGCCTGCGCCGGCGCTGCGCCCCGCCGCGGCCTGATCCGGCCCCGCCATCCCTGATTCGGCATCGCCGTCAGAAATCGACGGCGATGCCTTTTCGTTCGTAATCGCCATAGCGGACAGGCTCCGGCCCGTCGCGCCCGCCCAGTTCGGGCGGCAGGTCCAGCGGCTTCTGCTGGCGGCGGCGTTCCTCGGCCTCGGCCAAGGCACGGTGGGCCGCGGGCGGCAGGTGGGAACGGTCGGGCTGGTCGGACTGCTCGGTCATGGCAAACCCTGCATCTGTTGCGTATCCATGTCCTTCAGCTAGGCGCAGGGGAAGCGATGGACAAGCGCGACGACGAACCGCAGGAACCGCGGACGGGGGCCGAGGCCCGCCCGCGCCGTCCCCGCAGACCGGATGCGGCGTCCCCTGATGCGCCGCCTGTCACGGCAGGGGCGCCGGCCCGCCCCGAACGCGCTGTGCGCCACGAACCTTTCGCGGCACCCGCCGCGCCATCGCCCGATGTCCAGCCCGATGCGCCGAAAGCACGGCCCGCACGGCACAGGACGGTCCCGGAATCCGCGGCGCAAACCGACAAGGGAAAGGCGACGAAGCCCCCGTCCCGGCGGTCCGGGCCAGCTTTGAAGCCCGCCATGCCGCCGCGGCCCCAGCCCCATGCCGCCCGCCGTGGCGCGCTGGCGCTGTTGGCCGCAGTCCGCCATGGTGCGCCCCTGTCGGATGCGAAGGCGCTGGAGCCGCTGTCCAGCGCCGACCGCGCCCGCGCCCAGC
>CALLYR010000364.1 GCA_937859005.1 uncultured Paracoccus sp.
AACCGCGCGGGGCAGAGGACGCCATCGCGCAGATCCTGACCCGGCAGACCTCCGGCGGCGGCTTCGGCCTGTGGTCAGCGGAACCGGGGGACCGCTGGCTTGATGCCTATGTCACCGACTTCCTGTCGCGCGCCCGCGCGGCGGGGCACGAGGTCCCCGACCAGCCGTTCCGCAATGCTCTGGCGAACCTTCAGAACGGCCTGAACATGGCGGCCGAGCCGCAGTTCGCGGATGCCGACGAAAACGCGGCCACCGCCTATGCGGCCTATGTCCTTGCGCGCGAACATGCCGCCGTCATCAGCGACCTGCGCTATTACGCCGATACGGGGGCCGAGGGCTTTGCCTCGCCGCTGGCGGCGGCGCAGCTTGGGGCGGCGCTCGCGGCTTACGGCGACAGCCTGCGTGCGGATGCGATGTTTGCCCGCGCACAGGCGCTGTCGGACGAGGGTCGCGACCCGCAGGACCGGCTGCGCGGCGATTACGGCACACTGATCCGCGACCGCGCCGGGATGCTGGCGCTGGCCGCGGAATCCGGCAGCCGCGCCGTGGACCGCGACCGCGTGGCCACGCAACTGTCCGCCCAGATCGCCGGGCGGCAGGCGCAGGGGGCGCCCCTGTCCCCGCAGGAAGCCGTCTGGACCGTGCTGGCCGGTCAGGCGCTGATGACCGGCGCGGATGCGGGGGGCGGCCTCACGCTGTCGGAGGCGGCGCTGGATGTGCCCATTCAGGACCTGGGCGACGCGGGCGCGCTGCCGCCGGTCGTTCTGGGCAACATCCGCCCCGCGCCCGTCGAGGTGACGATCGGCGCGACCGCCGTGCCCGCGACAGCCCCCCTTGCGGGCGGCACCGCCTTTGCGATCACACGGCGTTACTTCACCCCCGAAGGTCAACCGCTGGACCCCGCGCAGGTTCCTTTGGGCACCCGCATGGTCGCGGTGATCGAGGTCAGGCCATTCGGCCCCGCCGATGGGCGGCTGATCGTCGCCGATCCCCTGCCCGCCGGGTTCGAGATCGACAACCCCAACCTGCTCGCGGCAGGCGAGGTCGCGGGCCTCGACTGGCTGGGCGGGATCGAGCGCGCCGACATGGCCGAGTTCCGTCAAGACCGTTTCGCCGCCGCCGTGACGCTGTTCGGGACCGATCCGGTGCGGCTGGCCTATCGCCTGCGGGCGGTGACGCCGGGGACGTTCCACCACCCGGCAGCCACCGTCGAGGACATGTATCGCCCTGACCGCCGCGGCTGGACCGACAGTGGCACGACGGCGATCACGCCCTGACGACGGCCGCCGCGCCGGGCGGCAGCTGATCGGGCTGGTTTGCGCGCTGATGCTGGCGGCGGGCGCGGGCGACGGGTTGCGCGCTGGCTTCGAGGCCTGGGTGGATGCGACCGCCCTGCCACCGTTGGCCGTGTCCACGGGCGTCGAGGTGCTGGCCCGCGACGGCAGCCTGTTGCGCGCCTTTCCGGTCGGGAACGGGTTGTGGCGGCTGGCTCCGCCGCAGTCGGGGGTCGATCCGCGTTTCCTTGCCATGCTGGTCGCGTGGGAGGATCGGCGCTTCGCCACTCACAACGGCGTCGATGCCCGCGCCGTCCTGCGCGCGGGATGGCAGGCGCTGCGGCACGGGCGGGTGGTGTCCGGGGCCTCGACCCTGTCGATGCAGGCCGATTGGGGTGCCAAGCTGCGGCAGGCCCGCGTCGCGCTGGCGCTGGAACGGCGGCTGGGCAAGGGGGGCGTGCTGGACCTGTATCTGCGCCTTGCCCCTTACGGCGGCAATACCGAAGGGGTGCGCGCGGCCAGCCTGATGTGGTTCGGCCGCGAGCCCGACCGCCTGACGCCCGGACAGGCCGCGCTGCTGGTGGCCCTGCCCCAGTCGCCCGAAACCCGCCGCCCCGACCTGCCTGCGGGCCGCGCG
>CALLYR010000365.1 GCA_937859005.1 uncultured Paracoccus sp.
GCGCTTGAATGGCATTCAAGAGGTCAGGGGTTCGACTCCCCTTGGCTCCACCAGTAAAATCAGCGCCTTATGCAAGAACCTAAGCTAGCGAATGACGTTGGTTTGCCTCTAGGGTAACGGCCAAGGTAACAAAGCGCGGCGCAGACGTGGGCTGCGCTGGCTGCACAGGTGGATGACAGGCGCAGATGCTCTACTCGCTCTCGTCCGGGAAGGTGAACACGTCGTGGAACTGCGTCACGGCATACGCAATCGGTCTGCCGCTGATCGTCCGCACGTTCACGTCTACGACAAAGCCCTTCTTGTAGAGGTTGTCGTCCGCATCCCTGATCTCATGCTTGATGCGCCCAGCCGCCAGACTGCTCGCATACATGAGAGCCAAGGGTCGTTTTGAGATTTCCTCAATCACGACCCGCTCGCCTGTCCCCTTACTTGCAGCAGCATCCCGAACGTCGGATCGCGTGAACACCATGAGCACTCTTTCGTGGGCAGAGCTGCCGGGCAGATCATCTTCGACGCGGCGCTTCTCAATTTCAGACAGCGCCTCTTTTGCCTCGTCGTTCGTGAACTGGAATCCGATCCGAACTTCGCGCTTGCCGTCTTCATAAACGGCTGCGCTTAGGCTGGCCCGGCCGTTTGGATCATTGGCGATGACCTTGACGGCATCCAGGTAGTCTTTGACTTCGGCCTTGGTGTCGGGCTGCTCCGTTCGGTCTTTCTTGATGAATGCCGTGATCCGCGCGCCCCAACGGCGCACGAAGTCCTCGACCATCATTGAAGTTTCGGCGGCAGACAGAGCGTGACCACGACGGACCGTTACAGCCGGGGGCGCAGCGAGAGCGCGGCGACGGTAGTGCAGTCGCGGAACGGCACGCGAGCCTGATGTTTCAGGCACGTTTCATGTTTCAGACGAAACATCGACTAACCGATTGATTTGGTGGTACCGCCTGCCCGGCTCGAACGGGCGACCCCCAGATCCACAATCTGGTGCTCTAACCAACTGAGCTAAGGCGGCACAGGCGGATGATCTAATGCCCTGCGAGGCAGGATGCAAGCACCTTGATCGCCCGCGCGGAGCGGCTTAACCACAGGGAACAGGCGAAAGGGTGGCGCGCATGGGCATCAACAGCGAAAGCGACATGGCGGCGAATCTGCAGATCGGTCCTACCGACCGCGGCATGGTGCGAATCTATGTCGAGGGCGAGGGCATCGATCTGCCGCTGGACTTCGACCCAGACGAGGCCGAGGAGATCGCCGAGGAGTTGGTCGCAGCGGCCGAGGCGGCGCGCGAGATAGGCCGGGACAAGACCGGCAAGGGCAAGCCCGGCAAGCGAAGCTGAGGGTGCGCCTGCGCAGCCGGTTGGTCGTGATTGTGGCAAACACACCCATGCGGCCTTCTTCCGGCGGTTGCTGCAACAAGGACCGGCTTCATGGCGCAATCGGATACAGGGTTCTGACCGAGTTCGCGCATTCCGGCAGCGAAACCTGACCCCTGCCCCAATGGAACCCGGAAACTCCGGCACCGGGCGATCCAGGAATGGGCCTTGCAAGACAAATCTGCGGACCTTCTGAAAGCCCGAAGAAAAGCCGGGTCAAGTTAAGGTCGCAGGTTTTGCCGGTCTGGAACCTTTCGGGCCGCTTTCAGAAAGTGCGGATGAAATCGCCCGCCGCGTCGGCCGTCACTGCTCCCCGCTCTTTCGCGAATTTCGGCGCAACCGCTTCCACGACAGCGAAGCGCCGCGGTTCAGCGGCCACCGGGGCGCTCTGGCGCAGAGCCTCTTCGATGGGCGGCGGCTGCGCCAGTTCTGCGCCGTCCTGAACGCCGCCCCCGCACATGCCTCGGCTCCCGGACGCCCGCCAGGGTGTTCAAGGCCAGCATCCCTGGCCGCGGACGCGCATCTTTCACGAATTCCCCGTGTGCATCTGGATTGGCGCGTCCAGCCATCTCAGTCATCGGGATCGGGTTCCGGCATCGCGGCGCAGGAGATGTCGTCCCTGGAATCGGAGCCGTCGATCAGCGGATCGAACCGGGCCAGCGCCGCCAGCCTGGCCCGGTCGGTGATGATGACCCGTGCCCCGTCCACCTTGATCCCGTCCGCCTCCAGCGACTTCAGCGCACGCGACAGGTTTTCCGGCGTCATCCCCAGATACGAGGCCAGCAGCCGCTTTTCGATGGGCAGGTGATAGCCGGCCGCATTCCCGGCCCGCACCGATTGCCGCAGCAGCCAGGACGCGATGCGTTCGCGCGAATTGCGCAGCTTCAGTCCCTTGGTCTGGCGCACCACCGCGCGATAGCAGCCCGCAAGTTCGTCGATGACCGCGACGGCGAATTCCGGATCGCGCCGGAAGGTCGCGCGCAGGTCCGAGGTCGGGATCAGCACGATATGCGACCGCTCGATCGTGCGCGCCGACATCAGATAAGGTGCATCGCGGATGCAGGCGGCCAGGATGAAGCTGCGCACGGGGCGCACCACGGCCATCGTCGTCTCTCGGTCTGCCCAGCCGGAGTGAAGCTCGACCCCGCCCTCCATCAGAACATGCAGGAAATCGGCCGCATCGCCCTGCCGGATCAGTTCCAGCCCCGCCGGGAAGACCTGGGCATAAGCCGCGTGCATCAGCGCGTCGAAATTTGCCTGCAGCATGGTGCGGAACAGGGGCAGATGGCGAATCGCGGGCAGATCATGGGCACGCATGATGGTCCCCCAGCTGACTGGCTTTGTCTTTCTAGGCAGGTCACTTGATGATTGTCAATCGGCGGGCCCACGAATCCCGGACACCCGTCCCACCTGTTTCCCACGGTCATACGGCAGCGCTCAAACCCCGTCGCTTTTCGGGAGGGGGCGGCGCGGAATTGATCTGGATCAACCTGCCGGCCGGCGCCGCATGGACTGGTGCCGCGCGAAGCGGGGGCAAACCCCGTGCAGGAGGGAACCATGTTGACAGGTTCGACGGTCGCAAGGGGCGACCAGACCCGGGCCCTGACCCTGTCCACGATCGCATTCACGGCATGTTTTGCGGTCTGGACGATCTTTTCCATCATCGGCGTCGCCATCAAGGCCGAACTGGGGCTGACCGAGTTCCAGTTCGGCCTTCTGGTCGCCACGCCGATCCTGACCGGTTCGCTGGTGCGGCTGTTCCTGGGTGTCTGGACCGAAAGGTTCGGGGGCCGCATCGTGTTCTCGGTGCAGATGCTGGCGGCGGCGCTGGCCACCTGGCTGCTGACCTTCGCCACGACCTATACGACCTATCTGATCGCCGCGCTCGGCATCGGGATGGCGGGCGGGTCGTTCATCATCGGCGTGGCCTATGTCAGCCGCTGGTATGACAAGGGGCGGCAGGGCACGGCCCTGGGCATCTTCGGCGCGGGCAACGTCGGCGCGGCGGTCACGAAATTCGTGGCCCCCTTCGTCATGGTTGCCTGGGGCTGGCAGGGCGTCGCCAATCTGTGGGCGCTGGGGCTGGCGCTGATGGGGGTGGCGTTCTTCGTCCTGGCCAAGGACGACCCCGAACTGATCGCGCGCCGCGAGGCGGGGATCAGGGCGCCTTCGCTGGCCGAACAGTTCGCGCCGCTCAGGCGCCTGCAGGTCTGGCGCTTCTCGCTTTACTATTTCTTCGTCTTCGGCGCCTTCGTGGCGCTGGCGCTGTGGATGCCGCATTACCTGATGGACGTCTATGGCGTCGATGTGCGCACGGCCGGCATGGCGGCGGCGGCCTTTTCGCTGTCGGCCTCGCTGTTCCGGGCCTATGGCGGGCATCTGTCGGACCGCTTCGGCGCGCGGTCGGTCATGTACTGGACCTTCGGCTTCAGCCTGGTCTTGCTGTTCATGCTGTCCTATCCGCCCACCGACTATACGGTCCAGGGCAAGGACGGCCCGATCACCTTCTCGACGGAAATGGGGCTGTGGCCCTTTGTCGGCACGATGTTCATGCTGGGCTTCTTCATGAGCTTGGGCAAGGCGGCGGTGTTCAAGCACATCCCCGTCTATTATCCCAACCATGTCGGCGCGGTCGGCGGCCTTGTGGGCATGATCGGCGGTCTGGGCGGGTTCATCCTGCCCATCGTCTTCGGCGCGCTTCTGGACGCGACGGGCATCTATACCTCGTGCTTCGTGCTGCTGTTCGTGCTGGTCGCCGTCGCGCTGGCCTGGATGCATCTGTCGGTGCGCGCGATGGAACGCGCGGCCCATGGCACCGCGCTGGACCGCCTGCCCGAACTGCCCGAGATGCAGGAAATCCACCAGCCCGGCCGCACGGTGATGCCGCGCGTGATCGAGGACTGGCGCCCCGAGGACCCGGAGTTCTGGGCCGCCACGGGTCGCCGGGTGGCGCGGCGCAACCTGTGGATCTCGATCCCGGCGCTGCTGCTGGCCTTCTCGGTGTGGATGGTGTGGTCGATGGTCGTGGCCAAGCTGCCGGCGATCGGCTTTGCCTTCACGTCTGAACAGCTGTTCTGGCTGGCGGCGCTGCCGGCGCTGTCGGGGGCGACGCTGCGCATCTTCTATGGCTTCATGGTGCCGATCTTCGGCGGCCGCTTCTGGACGACGATCTCGACCGCCTCGCTGCTGATCCCGGCGGTGGGCATCGGCCATGCGGTGCAGAACCCCGAAACGCCCTATCTGGTCTTTCTGGTGCTGGCGCTGCTGTGCGGGCTGGGGGGCGCCAATTTCGCCTCGTCCATGGCCAATATCGGCTATTTCTTCCCGCGGTCCGAAAAGGGCCATGCCCTGGCGCTGAACGCCGGGCTGGGGAACCTGGGCGTCAGCGTGATGCAGTTCCTGGTGCCGCTGGTCATCACCGGCGGCGTCTTCGGCGCGCTTGGCGGTGGCTCGCAGCCTCTGGCCCAGGGCGGCGAGATCTGGCTGCAGAACGCGGGCTTCGTCTGGGTGCCCTTCATCCTGGCCGCGACCGTGGCGGCCTGGTTGGGCATGAACGACATCGCGGATGCCAAGGCCAGCTTCGCCCAACAGGCGGTGATCTTCACCCGCAGGCACAACTGGCTGATGTGCGTCCTGTATATCGGCACCTTCGGCAGCTTCATCGGCTATTCCGCGGGCTTCCCGCTGCTGTCGCGGATCGCCTTCCCCGAGGTCAACGCCCTGCAATACGTATTCCTGGGGCCGCTGGTCGGCGCTCTCAGCCGCGCGGGCACGGGTTGGATCTCGGACCGCGTGGGCGGTGGGCGGGTCACCTTCTGGGTGTTCGCCGGCATGATCGCCAGCGTGCTGGCGGTGATCTGGGGCCTTGATGCGGGCAGCTTCGCAGCCTTCTTCGCAGGCTTCATGGCGTTGTTCTTTTTTACCGGAGTCGGCAACGCCTCGACCTTCCAGATGATCCCCGTGATCATGGGCAAGGAAATGCCGCGCCTGATGCCGCAACTGACCGGTGCCGACCGCACGCGCCAGACGGCCATGGAATCGGCGGGCATCGTGGCCTTCTCGTCGGCCATCGGCGCCTATGGCGGGTTCTTCATCCCCAAGGCCTATGGCTCGTCCATTGCCATGACCGGCAGCCCCGTCGGCGCGCTGTGGCTGTTCCTGGCCTTCTATGTGCTTTGCCTGATCATCACCTGGGCCGCCTATGCGCGGCCCGGCGCCCTGCTCCATGACATCGAGCGTCGCCTGCCCCTGTCGGGCGCCGCCATGCCCGCAGAATAAGGAGGCCAGCGATGAGCCATCTCCTCGACCGCCTGAATTTCCTGAAATCGACCCGCAAGGACATCTTCAGCGACGGCCACGGCCAGACCACCACCGAGAACCGCGACTGGGAGGACACCTATCGGTCGCGCTGGCGGCACGACAAGATCGTGCGCTCGACCCACGGGGTGAACTGCACCGGGTCCTGTTCCTGGAAGATCTATGTCAAGTCCGGCATCGTGACCTGGGAAACGCAGCAGACCGACTATCCCCGCACGCGGGCCGGGATGCCCAACCACGAACCGCGCGGCTGCGCGCGGGGGGCCAGCTACAGCTGGTATCTCTACAGCGCCAACCGGGTAAAGACGCCGCTGGTCCGCGGGCGGCTGATGAAGCTGTGGCGCGAGAAGCGCCAGTTCATGGCCCCCGTCGCGGCGTGGGAGGCGATCCAGAACGACCCCGCCGCCCGCGCCAGCTATACCCGGACGCGCGGGCGCGGCGGCTTCGTGCGCGCCGATTGGGACGAGGTGACGGAAATCGTGGCCGCCGCCAACGCCTATACGGCGAAGACCTATGGCCCCGACCGGGTCTTCGGCTTCTCGCCCATTCCGGCGATGTCGATGGTCTCCTATGCCGCGGGCTCGCGTTATCTCAGCCTGCTGGGCGGCACCTGCATGTCCTTCTATGACTGGTACTGCGACCTGCCGCCCGCCTCGCCCCAGACCTGGGGCGAGCAGACCGACGTTCCCGAAAGCGCCGACTGGTACAATGCGGGCTATCTGATCCTGTGGGGCTCGAACGTGCCCCAGACCCGCACCCCCGACGCCCATTTCTATACCGAGGCGCGCTATCGCGGAGCCAAGTCGGCGGTGGTGTCGCCCGACTATGCCGAGGCGACGAAATTCGCCGACATCTGGCTGGACGTGAAGCAGGGCACCGACGCAGCCCTGGGGCTGGCGATGGGCCATGTGATCCTGCGCGAGTTCCATCTGGACCGCCAGGCCGAATATTTCGAGGATTACTGCCGGCGCTATACCGACATGCCGATGCTGGTGCGGCTGGACGAACGGGACGGCCGGCTGATCCCCGGCCGCCAGTTGCGCGCGGCCGACCTGGACGGCCTGTGCGACACCGCCAACCCCGACTGGAAGACCGTCGCCTTCGACGAGCTGAGCGGCGCGCCGGTGGTGCCCAACGGCTCGATCGGCTTCCGCTGGAGCAGCGACGGCGGCAACAGGCCGACGAAGGAAGGCGGCGTCGCCGAGACCGGCATCTCGACCGGAAAGGACATGGACACCGGGCGCTGGAACCTGGAACAGAAGGCGCGCGGCGCCGAGGTGCGGCTGCGGATGTCGCAGATCCTGGCCGAACACCACGACGCGGTGGCGGCGGTCGATTTCCCCTGGTTCGGGGGCGAGGCCACGAACGGCTTTGAAAACGACCCGCGCGGCGCGGTGCTGACCCGCAACCTGCCGGTGCGCCGGCTGCGGCTGGCCGACGGGCAGGAGGCGCTGGTCGCCACCGTCTTCGACCTGCTGTGCGCCAACTACGGGCTGGATCGGGGCTTGGGCGGCGATCACGTCACCCGCGACTATGACGCCGACGTGCCCTGCACGCCTGCCTGGGCCGAACGCATCACCGGGGTGCGCCGCGACAAGATCATCCAGGTCGCGCGCGAATTCGCCGCGAACGCGGAAAAGACCGGCGGGCGGTCGATGATCATCATCGGCGCGGCGATGAACCACTGGTACCACATGGACATGAACTATCGCGCGGCGATCAACATGCTGATCCTGTGCGGCTGCGTGGGCAAGTCGGGGGGCGGCTGGGCGCATTACGTGGGCCAGGAAAAGCTGCGGCCCCAGACCGGCTGGGCGCCGCTGGCCTTCGCGCTGGATTGGATCAGGCCGCCGCGGCAACAGAACTCGACCAGCTTCTTCTACGCGCACTCAGACCAGTGGCGTTACGAGACGCTGGACGTGAAGGAAATTCTTTCACCCACGGCGCCCGAAGGCGATTGGGGCAAGACCTTCATCGATTACAACGCCAAGGCCGAGCGCATGGGCTGGCTGCCGTCGGCGCCGGCGCTGAAAACCAACCCGCTCGATGTCGCCAAGGCGGCGGCGCGCGAGTCCGACGCCAATTTCATCGCGATCAAATCGTCTGACCTGCTGTCGAAATGGTAT
>CALLYR010000366.1 GCA_937859005.1 uncultured Paracoccus sp.
CATAGCCCATGCTGCCCGAGGTCGGCGCAAGCTGCGTTCCCGCCCGTTTCCAGCGGAAATAGCGGTGCAGGAAGGCGGCATAGTTGCCCGCGCCGTTGGCGGTGATCGCGTCCTCGGGCAGGTTGTCCGACAGCCAGCGGATGACCCGCTCCATGCGGACCGTGCCGGGGGTGTCCTTCGGCTGCTGCCACGCCTCGTAACGGGCGCGCAGGTCCGCCGTCCATCCGTCCCAGCGGCGAGGCGCAGGCAGGTCGGCCAGCGCGGCGGTCACCGCGCGGGGGCAGGCGGCAAGGCCGGGATCGGGGCGCCACAGATGGCCCAGCTCGTCCGGGTCGGGATAAACGTGGATCACCCGCGCGTGCGGCCGCGTCGGGTCCATCAGCGCATAGCCGTTCGTCAGCGTGTCCCCCAGACGCGAGCCCAGCGACAGGATCACGTCGGCCTGCGCCAAGGCCTCGCCCAGCTTCGGATTCATGCCCACGCCCAGATCGCCGACATAGTTCGGATGGCGGTTGTCCATATGCGCCTGCCGGCGGAACGGCACCGCGACCGGCAGGCCCCAGCCTTCGGCGAACCGCGCCAGATCGCCCGCGGCCTGGTGGTCCCACAGCGAGCCACCGGGAATCACCAGCGGGCGTTCGGCGGTGGCCAGCGCATCCGCAATGGCGCGGACGGATTCCGGCGCGACCGCCCGCAGGGGGGCGGCGGGCGGCGCGATGTCGGGGACATCGGCGCGGGCCGACAGCATGTCCTCGGGCAGGGCCAGCACCACCGGGCCGGGGCGGCCCGACATGGCAAGGTGGAAGGCGCGGCCGAGGTATTCGGGGATGCGCTCGGTCTGGTCGATCTCGGCCACCCATTTGGCGATGGGGCCGAACATGGCGCGGTAATCAACCTCCTGGAACGCCTCGCGGTCGCGGTCGGCGCGCGCGATCTGGCCCACGAACAGGATCATCGGGGTGGAGTCCTGTTTCGCCACATGGACGCCCGCGCTGGCGTTCGTGGCGCCCGGCCCGCGGGGGACGAAAGCCACGCCGGGGCGCCCGGTCAGCTTGCCGTAAGCCTCGGCCATCATCGCGGCGCCGCCTTCGTGGCGGCAGACGATATTGGGGATGCCTGCGTCGTAAAGCCCGTCCAGCGCCGCAAGGAAGCTTTCGCCGGGGACGGAAAAGACCCGGCTTACCCCGTTCGCCTTCAGCCCGTCCGCCAGTATCCGCCCGCCGTGCCGCATGACCCGCCCCCTGTCCCTGATCGGTCGGGCGGCAGATTGGGTCGGGACGCCCCGGCCTGCAAGGGCGCGATTGTGCCGTCACACCCGCGGCGCCGGGACGCTTGCGCTTTCTCTTGGCCTTTGTTCCCGTGCGCTTTAGAGGCTGAAGGACCAGGGGGATGACGCAGATGACCATGGACAAGACCTTTGACGCCGCCAGCGCGGAAGCCCGCATCACTGCCGCCTGGGACGCAGGCCACGCCTTTGCCGCCGGGGCCAATGCGAAACCGGGGGCGCCGGCCTTTTCCGTGGTGATCCCGCCGCCGAATGTCACCGGCAGCCTGCATATCGGCCACGCCTTCAACAACACGCTGCAGGACATCCTGGTGCGCTGGCACCGGATGCGCGGCTTCGACACGCTGTGGCAGCCGGGGCAGGACCATGCCGGCATCGCCACCCAGATGGTCGTGGAGCGCCGGATGGCCGAGGCCGGAGGGCCGGGCCGGCGCGAGATCGGGCGCGAGGAGTTCCTGCGCCGCGTCTGGGCGTGGAAGCAGGAATCCGGCGGCACCATCACCGGCCAGCTCAAGCGGCTGGGCGCGAGCCTCGACTGGTCGCGCAACGCCTTCACCATGTCCGGCGCGCCGGGTGCCCCCGCGGGCGAGGAGGGCAATTTCCACGACGCCGTGATCCGCGTCTTTGTCGAGATGTACGACAAGGGCCTGATCTATCGCGGCAAGCGGCTGGTGAACTGGGACCCGCATTTCGAGACGGCAATTTCCGATCTGGAAGTCGAGAACATCGAAAAAGACGGCCGGATGTGGCATTTCAAATACCCGCTGGCCGGCGGCGAAACCTATGAATATGTCGAACGCGACGCGGACGGGCGCGTGACCCTGCGCGAGACACGGGATTACATCAGCATCGCCACCACGCGGCCCGAGACGATGCTGGGCGACGGCGCGGTGGCGGTGCATCCGGGTGACGCCCGCTATGCCCCCATCGTCGGCAAGCTGTGCGAGATTCCGGTGGGGCCGCGGGAACACCGCCGCCTGATCCCGATCATCACCGACGATTATCCCGACCCCGATTTCGGCTCGGGCGCGGTCAAGATCACCGGGGCGCATGACTTCAACGACTATGGCGTCGCCATGCGCAACGGCATCCCGCTGTATGCGCTGATGGACGGGCGGGCGCATATGCGGATCGACGGGCTGCCCTATGCCGAATCCGCCGCCATCGCGACCCGCGCCGCGCGGGGCGAGGATGTGGGCGATGTCGGCACCGTCAACCTGGTCCCCGACGACCTGCGCGGTCTCGACCGCCTTGAGGCGCGCGAGCGTGTGGTCGCCGCCATCGACGCCGAGGGCCTTTCCGTCACCGGTGCCGACGGCAACCCGCTGGTCGAGCGGAAAAAGATCATGCAACCTTTCGGCGACCGTTCCGGCGTGGTGATCGAGCCGATGCTGACCGATCAGTGGTTCGTGGACACCGCCCGCATCGTCGGCCCCGCGCTGGAGGCGGTTCGGTCGGGGCGCACGAAGATCCTGCCCGAGCAGCACGAGAAGGTCTATTTCCACTGGCTGGAAAACATCGAACCCTGGACGATCTCGCGCCAACTGTGGTGGGGTCACCAGATCCCGGTGTGGTACGGTCTTGACCTGGCCGCCGAGGGCTTCCGCGATGACGAGGGCGACGGGGCGCTGGATCACGTCGAACTGTTCCGCCTGCTGAACGAGGGCGGGCTGGTCCACGGCGGCGAGATCCACCATGCGGCGGCCGATTTCGCCGCCGTGGCCGATGCCTTCCGCGACGACATCGCGGGCCTGCCCCGCCCGCTTGAGGTCGCGCGCGTGGTCGAGGTCGCCGATCGCGCTGCCGCCATCGACACCTTTGCCCGTGCGCTGGCCGATTACAACCTGACGCAGGACCCGACCCATCTGGTCTATCCGGTCTGGCGCGACCCGGACGTTCTGGACACCTGGTTCTCGTCCGGCCTGTGGCCCATCGGCACGCTGGGCTGGCCCGAGGACACGCCGGAACTGCGGAAATATTTCCCGACCGACGTTCTGGTGACGGGCTTCGACATCATCTTCTTCTGGGTCGCCCGGATGATGATGATGCAGTTGGCGGTCGTCGGCGACGTGCCCTTCCGCACCGTCTATGTCCACGGGCTGGTGCGCGATGAAAAGGGCGCCAAGATGTCCAAGTCCAAGGGCAACGTCATCGACCCGCTGGACCTGATCGACGCCTATGGCGCGGATGCGCTGCGCTTCACCCTGACCGGCATGGCGGCCATGGGGCGCGATCCAAAGCTGGGACCGCGCCATGTCGAGGCGAACCGCAATTTCGTCACCAAGATCTGGAACGCCACCCGCTTTGCCGAGATGAACGGCGTCTTCGCCGCGCCCGCGCAGGGGATGCCGCAGCCCGCGCACACGGTGAACCGCTGGATCATGGGCGAGGTCGCGCGCGCGCGCCTGGCCGTGGACGAGGCGCTGGGCGCATACCGTTTCAACGAAGCGGCGAATGTCCTTTACGCCTTTGTCTGGGGCCAGGTCTGCGACTGGTATGTCGAGTTCGCGAAACCCCTGTTCGACGGCGACCATGCCGACGAGACGCGGGCCACGATGCGTTGGGTGATCGAACAGTCGATCACGCTGCTGCATCCGATCATGCCCTTCGTGACCGAGGAAATCTGGGCGCTGACCGACGCGCGGCCGAAGATGCTGGTCCATGGCGACTGGCCGGAATACGGGGCCGAACTGATCGACCCGGAGGCCGACCGCCAGATGAACTGGGTCATCGGCCTGATCGAAGGGGTCCGGTCGGCCCGCGCCCAGATGGGCGTGCCGGCGGGGGCGCGGCTGGACCTGATCGTGACCGAAGCGGATGATGCCGCCCGTGCCGCGCTGACGGCGAACGGCCCGCTGATCGAACGGCTGGCGCGCGTTAACCCGCCCGTGCCCGGCAACGCGGGCCGCGGCATGATCGCAGTCGCCGCACCCGGCGCCTCTCTTGCCCTGCCCATCGGCGACGTGATCGACGTGGCGGCGGAAACCGCCCGCCTGCAGAAGGCCGCCGCCCGCACCGAAAAGGACGCGGCCGGGCTGCGCGGGCGGCTGGGCAATGCGAAATTCGTGGAAAATGCCGACGCGCAGGTGATTGCGGAAACCCGCGAGAAGCTGGCGGAACTGGACGAGGAACTGGCGCGGCTGAAATCGGCGCTGGCACAGCTGGCGGCGCTGTAGGGGGGGGCGTCTGGGGGACAGGGCCGGCGGGGGGGGCGTACGGCGTGCCGCCCCTGCGCCCGCAGGGCCGCCTTGGAATGGCTTTCCTTGCGCCCATGCACCGGGGGTTTCGGTTTGCCGCGCAACGCGAGGCACCCGATCCGCATGTCCCGGTGCCGCATGCTGAGCATGAGGAAAGGCCATCCCCCTTTGCCGCGAAGCCGGGACGGCTCACGTTCCTGCCACGGGCACTCGGAGCCGCGATCCTGGAAAGACGAATGATCCCGGCAGCGGGCCATGGGCTCGCATCGCAATGGCCCTTTTCCTGCACCGCAGCCGCAGATCAGGTCGGTGCGCGATACCCCTTGACGCAGCCATCTTGCCGCCGTAAATCCCCCGCACCCGAAACGGCCGACCGCCGTTGCCCTTGGGGCGGAGTAGCTCAGCTGGTTAGAGCAGAGGAATCATAATCCTTGTGTCGGGGGTTCAAATCCCTCCTCCGCTACCATT
>CALLYR010000367.1 GCA_937859005.1 uncultured Paracoccus sp.
ATCACCGGTCCGCAGGCGCTGGGGCAGCTCTCCTTTGACACCGTGCAGGTGGGCATCCTGCTGGCGCTGGCCGGGGGGCTCGACAATCCCTTCGTTCTGTTCGTGCTGGCGCCGCTGACGATGGGCGCCTCGGCCCTGCGGGGGCGGCAGACGCTGGCGCTGGCGGGTCTGACCGCGGCGGTGATCGTGCTGATGGCGCTGCTGCATGTGCCGCTGCGGTTCGCGCCCGACCCGCCCCTGCCGCCGGCGGTGACGCTGCGGCTGGGACAGCTGCTGGCGCTGATGATCGGGGGCGCCTTCTTTGCGGCCTATGCGTATCGGATCGCCTGGGAACTGTCAGCGACCGCCGATGCGCTGGCGGCGACGCAGATGGCGCTGGCGCGCGAACAGCGGCTGCAGCATCTGGGCGGCGTGGTCGCGGCGGCGGCGCATGAAATGGGCACGCCCCTGGCCACCATCAAGCTGATCGCGTCCGAACTGGCCGAGGAACTGGCCGATGACCTGTCCAGCCGCCCGGAACTGGCCGACGACCTGCGGCAACTGCGCGCCTCGGCCGACCGCTGCCGGGACATCATGCGCAGCATGGGACAGGCCGGAAAGGACGACCTGCATCTGCGCAGCGCCCCGCTGGAGGAGGTGCTGCGCGAGGCCGCGGGCCCCCACGGCGACCGCGGCATCGCCATTGCCATCGACGCAGGCAGCCTGGCCACGCTGAACGTACGCCGCGAGGCGGGGCTGATCCACGGGCTGCGCAACCTGATCCAGAACGCGGTGGATTTCGCCCGCACGCAGGTCCGGGTCACGGCGCGCGAACGGGGCGACCGGATCGAGATCGTGATCCGCGACGACGGACCCGGCTATCCCCCTCATCTGCTGGCCAGGCTGGGCGAACCCTTCCTGACCACCCGCCGTGGCGGACAGGGATCAGGGGGATCCTATGAGGGGATGGGCCTGGGCCTGTTCATCGCCCGCACCCTGCTGGAACGGCTGCAGGGGACCGTGGATTTCACCAATGACGATGGCGCCGTGGCGACGGTGCGCTGGCCGCGGGCGGTGCTGGTCATGTCCGACCGGGTTGCACTGGGGGACAATCCTGCAATCTCGGGTTGATGGACGGACTGGGCGGCATTAACCAATTCTTAAGCGCGTCCTGATACCCAGCGCCTGATGGAAACAGAGGCGCGGCCATGACCCACTGGACGACGATGGCGATGGCGGTGGCGGCCGGGACCCTGTCGGTCTTGCTGGCCCTTGGCGCGATACGGCTGCTGGAACCCGGCCTGTCCACGGCCCTGCTGCCCCGCTGGCGCGCGCGCCGCGCCGTCACGGAACTGCGGGCCGAGCCGCTTTCCTTTCTGTTCCGCGGCCACCAGCTGGTCGATGCGACCGCCCCGGCCCGCGCGTTGCTGGCGGGGGTACCGGGGAGCGACGACTGGCTGCGGCTGAACGCCTGGCTGTCCCGGCGCTTTGAGGGGATACCGGCGGCT
>CALLYR010000368.1 GCA_937859005.1 uncultured Paracoccus sp.
GGCGGGCGCACATGTGCTGGTCGTGGGCGCGGGGGGACTCGGCTCGCCCGCGCTGATGTATCTGGCGGGCGCGGGCGTGGGGCCCATCACCGTGGTCGATCCCGACCGGGTCGAGGAATCGAACCTGCACCGCCAGCCGATCCACGCAGGCCAGGTCGGCCAGCCCAAGGCCGTGTCGGCGCAGCGCTTCCTTTCGCGGCTGGACCCCGCCTGCGCCGTCCGGGCCGAGGTCGCGCGGCTGACGCCCGCCAATGCGCCGCGGCTTGTGGCCGAGGCGCAGGTGGTGCTGGACTGCGCCGACAGCTTCGCCGTGGGATACACCCTGTCGGATGCCTGCCGGGATGCGGACGTGCCGCTGATCTCGGCCTCGGCCCTGGGGCTGACGGGATACTGCGGCGGCTTCTGCGGGGATGCGCCCAGCCTGCGCGCCGTGTTTCCCGACCTGCCCGACCGCGCAGCGACCTGCGCCACGGCGGGCGTGCTGGGACCCATCGTGGGGATGCTGGGCACGATGCAGGCGCAGATGGCGCTGGCGGTCCTGCTGGGGATCGCGCCGTCGCCGCTGGGCCGGCTGGTCACGCTGGATGCGGGGCTGCGCTGGGGGGGCTTCCGCTTCGACGGCGCGCCCGAGCCAGAGGGCGGTTTCACCTTCATCGACGCGGGCCAGATCGCGCCCGGCGATTTCGTCGTGGACCTGCGCGGGCCGGACGAGGCCCCGGTTCCCGTCCACGCGCGCGCCCTGCGCGGCGACACCGACGCGCCGCCCCTGCCCCCGCCCGGCGCGCGCGCGGTTCTGGCCTGCCGGTCGGGCCTGCGCGCCTGGCGGGCCGCGCGGCGCATTGCTGATGCTTGCGACAACCCCGTCGCCCTGATCGCCACCGGAGGAGACTGATGAGACACTGGCTGACCGCCGCCGCCCTGATCGCGCTGGCCACGCCCGCCGCGGCCGCCGACAAGATGACGCTGATGCTGGACTGGTTCGTGAACCCCGACCATGCGCCCATCGTTCTGGCGCAGGAGAAGGGATTCTTCGCCGACGCCGGGCTGGAGGTCGAGATCGTCGCCCCCGCCGACCCCGCCGACCCGCCAAAGCTGGTCGCCGCAGGCCGCGCCGATCTGGCCGTCACCTATCAGCCGCAACTGCATCTGCAGGTGCACGAAGGGCTGCCGCTGGTCCGCGTGGGCACGCTGATCGGCACGCCGCTGAACTGCCTGATGGTGCGGGCGGACGGGCCGGTGCAGCAGATCGCGGACCTGAAGGGGCGCAAGATCGGCTATTCGGTGGCCGGCGTCGAGCAGGCGATCGTCGCGGCGCTGCTGAAGCCTGCCGGTCTGACGCTGGAGGATGTCGAGATGGTCAACGTCAACTGGTCGCTGACGCCCGCGCTGCTGACGGGTCAGGTCGATGCCACCATCGGCGGATACCGCAATTTCGAAATGGCGCAGATGAAGATGGCCGGGGGCGAGGGCCGCTGTTTCTTTATCGAGGAACATGGCCTGCCCGCCTATGACGAGCTGATCTTCGTGGCCAACCGCGACCGCATGGACCGCGACCGCATCAACCGCTTCCTTGGCGCGGTGGAGCGGGGCGTGGCCTATATGCTCAATCACCCCGACGAGGCGCGCGAAACCTTCGCCGCCCACGCCCCCGACCTGGACGAGGAACCAAACGTCACCGCCTGGACCGACACCTTCGGCCGCTTCGCTCAATCGCCCGCGGCGCTGGATCACGGTCGCTATGCCCGGTTCGAGGCGTTCCTGAAGGAGGCAGGGCTGGTGGACAGCACCCTGCCCGTGGACCGGCTGGCCGTCGATCCGGGGGCGCAGCCGTGACGGTCGATTACGGCCGCAGCTTTGCGGCATGGCGTGCGGACTGCGCAGGCCCGTGGCGGGATTACACGCATCATGCCTTCGTGCAGGGTCTGGGCGACGGCAGCCTGCCGCGTGCGGCGTTCCTGCGCTATCTGGTGCAGGATTACCGCTTCCTGATTCATTTCAGCCGCGCCTGGGCGCTGGCGGTTGTCAAGGCGGGCACGCTGGCCGAGATGCGCGCCTGCACGGCGACCGTCCATGCGTTGCTGGATGGCGAGATGCCGCTGCACATCCGCATCTGCGCGGGCGCGGGCATTTCCGCCGAGGAGCTGGAAGCCGCCGAGGAGGCGCCGGAGAACCTCGCCTATACCCGCTATGTGCTGGAATCGGGCTATTCGGGCGACCTCCTTGACCTGCTGGCGGCGCTGGCCCCTTGCGTGCTGGGCTATGGCGAGATCGGGGCACGGCTGGCGGCGGACTGTGCGGGCGACACCCCCTATCGCGACTGGATCGAGACCTATGCGGGGGCCGATTATCAGGACGCCTGCCGCAGCGTCGGCGCGCTGATCGACAAGGCGGTCGCGGATCGGCTGGGGCCGGCGCCCGAAACCCTGCCCCGCTGGGGTGATCTCACGCGCCGCTTTGCCACCGCGACCCGGCTGGAGGCCGCCTTCTGGGGACTGGGACACACATGAACGACGCGTCGGCCCCGTCCGTCCGCGGCGAGGCGCCGGGCCTGTTCGCGCCCCTGTCGCTGCGGCTTGAACCGGGCCGGACCACCTGCCTGCTGGGCGCCTCGGGCGTCGGCAAATCGACGCTGCTGCGGCTGCTGGCGGGCCTGCCCACGGGGGTCGAGTTCCGGGGGTCCGTCAACACTGTCCCCTGCGCGCTGATGGGGCAGGACCCGGGGCTGTTTCCCTGGCTCGACGTGGCCGCCAATGTCGGCCTCGGCGCGCGGCTGCGGGGCGGGAAGGCCGATCCCGCGAGGGCCGTTGCCCTGATCGCCGCCGTGGGGCTGGACGGGCTGGACCACCGCCTGCCCGCGCAACTATCGGGCGGCCAACGCCAGCGCGCGGCGCTGGCCCGGACGCTGGCCGAGGACCGGCCGCTGG
>CALLYR010000369.1 GCA_937859005.1 uncultured Paracoccus sp.
ATCGAGGCCGTCCCCGAACCGGAGGCCGAGCCCGTCAGGACCGCCAGGGTCGCGCCGGGTGCGCCGCTGGTCCAGATCGGCGCCTTCGACAGTGATGGAATCGCGCAGTCGGAATGGAGCCGAATCTCGGGCCGCTTCGGCGCGCTGTTCGCGAACAAGGCGCCGGTGGTGCAGAAACATCAGGCGAACGGGCGCACTTTCTATCGCCTGCGGATCGCGGGATTCGAATCGCGCGAGGACGCGCGCCGCTTCTGCGCCGCGCTGATCGAGGCGGGCACCGACTGCATCCCCGCCGCCGCCAAGTGACGGCAGCCGGCACCAACGCCCCGCCTGCTGCCGGCGGGGCGCATTCCGCCTGCGGCGCGACGATCCTGGGGGTCGAGGGGCTGGCGCTGGGCCCCGGCGAGCGCGCCTTTCTGCGCGAGGCCGATCCCTGGGGCTTCATCCTGTTCGCGCGCAATGTCGATTCGCCCGATCAGTTGCGCCGGCTGGCGGCCGACCTGCGCGAAGCGGTGGGCCGCGACGCGCTGGTGATGACCGATCAGGAAGGCGGCCGGGTCCAGCGCCTGCGCAGCCCCCACTGGACAGACTGGCCCGCAGCCCTGGACAGCGCACGCGACGGCGCGGATGCGGTGCGGCTGCGCCACCGCCTGATGGGACAGGAACTGCGCGCCATGGGCATCGACGCCGATGCCGCGCCCTGCCTGGACATCGCGCGGGAGGAGACTCATCCTTTCCTGAGGAACCGCTGCTTCGGCACCGACGCCGCCACGGTCGCGCATCTGGGGCGGGCGGCGGCGGAGGGGCTGCTGGCGGCGGGCGTGCTGCCCATCGTGAAGCACATGCCGGGCCACGGCCGCGCCCGCGTGGACAGCCACCACGACCTGCCGGTGCTGGATGCAGGGCTGGACGATCTGGACGCGACCGACTTTGCGCCCTTCCGCGCGCTGGCCGACCTGCCGCTGGGGATGACCGCGCATATCCGGCTGACGCAGGTGGACGACCGCCCGGCGACCGCCGCCCCCGCCGCGATCCGCCTGATCCGCGAGCGGATCGGTTTTAAGGGCCTGCTGATGAGCGACGACATCGGCATGAACGCTTTGTCGGGCAGTCCGGCTGAACGCGCCGCCGCCGCCATCGCCGCGGGATGCGACGTGGTGCTGGCCTGCAACATGACCCGCGCGGAACTGGCCGCCGTGGCGGAATCCGCAGGCCGCATGACCCCCGCCGCCACTGCGCGGGCGAACGCCGCACTGGCCCGGCGCGGCCCGCGCGACGACGCCGACCCCACGATGCTGCGCGCCGAACTGGCAGCGATCACCGGGGCCTAGGCCCGCCTGTCCCGGCGTCCGCCTTTCCTGCCCGATTGTTCCGCGCTTGCGAACGCCCGCCAACGGCCCGGCGAACTGTTTCCCGCGACTTCCGAGCGCATTGGCAACGGTCCGGTGGACTGTTTCCAGCGAGGAAGGCGGCGGCAATGGTCCCACTGGCTGCAGAATAGTCCGTGGAGCCGTTTCCACCGCCGCCGGGGCGGGCAGGACCAAGTGCCGCCCCTTTCCAACCCGCTGCCGCCGCCCTAAGACACCCCCGTCGCAGGGGAGAGCCACGATGACCCAGACCGTCCCGCCGCAGCCCGGCATCATGCAGATCGCGCTTTACGAGGCCGGGGTGTCGCATCTGGAAGGCCGGGCCGAGGTGTTGAAGCTCAGCTCGAACGAAAACCCCTTCGGCCCGTCGGAACAGGCGCGCGCGGCGGTGGCGCAGGCCGCGGGAGCCATGCACCGCTATCCCTCCACCGACCACGCGGGCCTGCGCCGGGCCATCGGCGACGTTCACGGGCTGGACCCCGACTGCATCATCTGCGGCGTGGGTTCGGACGAGATCATCCATTTCCTCTGCCAGGCCTACGCCGGGCCGGGAACGCAGGTGCTGTTCACCGAACACGGCTTTTCCATGTACCGCATCAGCGCGCTGGCGGCTGGCGCCACGCCAGTCGAGGCGCGGGAACGCGAGCGCACTACCGACATCGACGCGCTGATCGCGCGGGCCACGCCCGATACGCGGCTGGTCTTTGTCGCCAATCCGAACAACCCGACCGGCACGATGGTAGGTCTGGCCGAACTGGAACGGCTGGCGCGCGCCGTGCCGCAGGCGATCATGGTGATCGACGCGGCCTATGCCGAATATGCGGGCGGCGACTATGACGGCGGGGCGGAACTGGCGGCCCGGTTGCCCAATGTCGTGATGACGCGGACATTTTCGAAGATTTACGGTCTGGGCGGCCTGCGGGTCGGCTGGGGCTATGGCCCGCGCGCGATCATCGACGTGCTGAACCGCATCCGCGGCCCCTTCAACCTGTCGAATGTCGCGCTGGCGGGGGCCGAGGCCGCCGTCCGCGACCGCGCCCATGTGGATCACGCCCGGTCGGAAAATGCCCGGCTGCGCACGTGGCTGGCGCAGGCGCTGGCCGATTGCGGGGTGCCGTCGGACGAATCCTTCGCCAATTTCGTGCTGGCCCGTTTCGACGATCCCGCCACGGCGGATGCCTGCGACGCGGCCCTGCGGGCGCAGGGGATCATCGTGCGCCGGGTGGGCGGCTATGGCCTGCCCGACTGCCTGCGCATCACCATCGGCGACGAATCCGCCTGCCGCCGGGTGGCCGATGCGGTCGCCCGTTTCATGGCCGGCCGCGCGAAGGGGGGCGCGGCATGACCGAACCCTTCCGCAAGGTCGCGCTGATCGGGCTGGGGCTGATCGCAGGCTCGATGGCCCATGCGATGCGTGAAAACGGCCTCGCGCTGCGCATCAGCGGTTATGCCCGTTCCGCCGACACGCGAGAGACCGCGCGCGAGATCGGGCTGGTGGACGAGGGCTGCGACAGCGCCGCCGACGCCGACCTGGTGGTGCTGGCCGTGCCCGTGGGCGCGATGGCCGAGGTCGCGGCGGAAATCGCCCCGCATCTGGCGCCGGGCGCGATCCTGACGGATGTGGGGTCGGTCAAGCAGTCGGTGATCGACGCGGTCGGTCCCCAGGTCCCCGAAGGCGTCCATTTCATCCCCGGCCATCCGCTTGCCGGGACCGAACATTCCGGGCCGCGGTCGGGCTTCGCCACGCTGTTTTGCAACCGCTGGTGGCTGCTGACGCCGCTGCCCGGCACCGATCCGGCGGCGCTGGACCGGCTGGCGGCGCTGGCCCGCGGCATGGGTGCGAATGTCGAGATGATGGAGCCAGCGCACCATGATCTGGTCCTTGCCGTGACCAGCCACGCGCCGCATCTGATCGCCTATACGATGGTGGGGGTTGCGGACCATCTGCGGCGGGTGACGGAATCCGAGGTCATCCGCTATTCCGCCGCCGGTTTCCGCGACTTTACCCGGATCGCCGCGTCCGACCCGACGATGTGGCGCGACGTGTTCCTGCACAACAAGGAGGCGACGCTGGACATCCTCGGCCGCTTTGCCGAGGAGCTGTTCGTCCTGCAGCGCGCGATCCGCATGGGCGATGGCCAGCAGCTGCACGATTACTTCACCCGCACCCGCGCCATCCGCCGCGGCATCATCGAGGCGGGGCAGGACACGGCGCAGCCCGACTTCGGCCGTTCGCCCGGCGCGGGAAGCTGAGGGGTCAGCCCTGCGGGAAGGCGGGCGCAGCGCCCAGCGGCAGCGGACCCAGGAACGCCTTGCCATCGCGGAAGAAC
>CALLYR010000370.1 GCA_937859005.1 uncultured Paracoccus sp.
TTCCTCGATCCGGCGGCCGACCTCGGCGTCGATGTTCCTCCAGTAGTCGAAGGCGCGGCTCAACACCGGTTCGCGCACACCGCCCAGCAGGCTTCCGGCGACGGTATCCACCAGCCGGTCGCGTTGCGCGTCATCGAACACCTCGCGCACGAGGATGCCCGGCTGGCCGAAATCGTCATCGTCGGCGCGCAGCGTATAGGCGTTGCGCACCATCGCGCCGTCCGCCTCCCAGCCGTCGTCCACTGGCCCGGTCTGATCCGCCCAGGGGCGGCCTTCGCTGTTGGGGGCATAGACCGCAGCGGCTCCGGTGTGGTGATAACACATCGGGCCGTCGATCATGTAGGTGTTCACCGGCACCCTGGGCTGGTTTACCGGCAGCTGGTGGAAATTGGCGCCGATCCGGTTCCGCTGCGCATCGTTATAGGCGAAGGCGCGCCCCAGCAGCATCTTGTCCGGCGAAAGCCCGATCCCCGGAACCGTGTTGCCGGGCGAAAACGCCGCCTGCTCGATCTGGGCGAAGAAGTTTTCCGGGTTGCGGTTCAGGGTCATCCTGCCGACCCTGACCAGCGGATAATCCTTGTGCGGCCAGGTCTTGGTCAGGTCGAACGGATTGAGGCGATAGGTCCTGGCCTCGTCATAGGGCATGATCTGGACGGACAGGTCCCAGGACGGAAATTCGCCCCGCCCGATCGCGTCGAACAGGTCGCGGCGGTGGAAATCGGCGTCCTTGCCGGACATCGCCGAGGCTTCCTCGTTCGAAAGGAACTTCATCCCCTGCCGGGTGTGGAAATGGTATTTTACCCAGAACCGCTCGCCCGACGCATTGACCCACATATAGGTGTGCGAGCCATAGCCGTTCATGTTCCGCCAGGTCCGCGGCAGACCCCGGACGCCCATCAGATAGGTGACCTGATGCGCGCTTTCCGGGTTGTTGGTCCAGAAATCCCACTGCATGTGGTTGTCGCGCAGCCCGCTGGCGGGCAGGCGTTTCTGGCTGCGGATGAAATGGGGGAACTTCATCGGGTCGCGCACGAAGAAGATCGGCGTGTTGTTCCCCACGAGATCATAGTTGCCCTCGCTGGTATAGAACTTCAGCGAAAACCCGCGCACGTCGCGCCAGGTGTCGGGGCTGCCCTGCTCGCCCGCGACGGTCGAGAAGCGCGCCAGCATATCCGTCCTGACGCCTTTCTGGAACAGCGCGGCTTTCGTGTATTTCGACACATCCTCGGTCGTCTCGAAAACGCCGAAGGCGCCGGCGCCCTTGGCGTGGGGCTGGCGCTCGATGGTCTTTTCCCGGTTGAAATGAGCCATCTGCTCCAGGAAATGCACGTCGTGCAGGACGATCGGCCCGTCCTGCCCGATGCTCAGGCTGTTGCGGTCGCTGGGCGCCGGGGCGCCCGTCGACATGGTGGAATGATGCTTGCCCTGTCCAGATTGATCCGTCACGAAACCTTTCCTTCCTTGATTGGGCTGACCTGCGCCGGAACGGGCCGGTCAGCCGTGAAATCCGGGCCGGGACGGGAGCGGCCCTTGCGGCCCCTGGAGCCGCCATCGGCCCGGCTGTATCCCCTGCCGCCCTCGTGCCCCGAAGTTGGCGTCAACCTGTGTCTTTTCGGCCCGAGGAACAAGCCCGGCGGCAACGGAATGCGGCGGCGGCTCAGTCTGCGGACCGCGCCCCCGTCTGCGCACGCCTGCGCTGCAAACCCGCGATCACCAGCCCCAGGCCGTCATGGATCATGACCGCCAGCGCCCCGGTCAGCAGCCCGCCCTGCACCACGAAGGCCAGGTTGTTCGCGTTCAGCCCGGCCAGGATCACCTCGCCCAGAGAGCGTGCGGCGACGGTCGATCCGATGGCGGCGGTGGAAAGGGCGATCACCGCCGAGATGCGGATGCCCTCGACCAGCAGCGGCAGCGCAAGGGGCAGTTCGACCTGGCGCAGCCTCTGGGCCCCGGTCATGCCCATCGCGGATGCGGCCAGCCTGACCGACGGCGGCACCGAGGCCAGCCCCGCCAGCGCGTTTTCAAAGATCGGCAGCAGCCCGTACAGAAACAGCGCGATCAGCGCAGGCCCGTTGCCGAAACCCACCACCGGCACCGCCAGCGCCAGCACCGCCACCGGCGGAAAGGTCTGGCCGAACCCTGCCAAGGCGCGCGACAGGGGCAGGAATTCCGCCCCCGCGGGACGCGTGACCAGCACCGCCATCAGGATCGCCACGATGGCCGAGGGCACGATCGCGCCCACCACCAGCAGCAGATGCGCCCCTGCCAGCGACGCAAGGCTGGCGCGGTCATAGATGACGGGGC
>CALLYR010000371.1 GCA_937859005.1 uncultured Paracoccus sp.
TCGGTGCTCGCCAGCTGGAAGGTGATGCGCGCATCTGCAGCCAGCGGCGCAAAGGGCGCGGGGGCGCTGCCGATATCGGCGTTCCTCTTGCGGAAATCCTCGTTCATGACGCGGATCTGGCTGTCGATCTGGGCCTGGCTGATGTTCTGTTCGGGCGTGTTGTAGACCACATGCACCACCACCGGGATTTCGACGCACCCCGTCCGCTGGGCCGTAAGCATCCGCTGCGCCAGAAAGGCTTGCTCCTCGATGCGCTGGCGCGCCTCGGCATAGCGCGGAACGGTGTCGAGCAGCCGCCGGTGGACGGTCATCGTGCCGCAGGTGCGGCGCACGGGACGTTCCTCGCGCGGCGATTCCCCGCCCTTCACACCATCGTCGTCATTGTCCTCAGCCATGACAGGTCTCCTCTGAGGATGGTTGCCACCATTTTGCGAACCGATAAGCCTGCGGGTCCGGGGGTCATTGCCGGATCAGGATCATCCGGTCCTCGTTCAACTCCTTGACCTTGTACCGCCCCTCCCAGCCGGGCGCCGAAACCGTCAGGATGTCGCCCTCAAGGCTCCAGGACCCTGCCCCTCCCTCCTCGGGGACCGAGCGGTCCGTCAGGCCGGGCCTGCGGCCCTGGGCGGCGCTCCCGGCGTCCGCGGGCCGGCGGGATGGGGGACGAGAACGACCGCAGCACGATGCAATCGCCCTCGTTTTCCTCGCGGATTTCCACCCAATGGCGGGGGATCAGGTCGCTATCCATCATGACGCGCATCCGCGGGTTGTTTCGGAATGCAAACGAATCAACGATATGGATGCATCGTATCACGTCCGGCCCGTCTCCCAAACAGACAATGGGGCCGGCATCCGCCTTGCCCGCCCGTCCGGGGCCTGAACCTTCGCGACAGGAAATCGCCCGCCGCGGCTGGCTGCCAAGTCGCGGACGGCGTCCGGCCTTGCGGCCCATTTCCGGGCGTCCTGGCGATGCAGGCAACGGCCTTGTCCTGTCGGCATCAGTTGGGGCCGGGGCGATGCCCCCTCATCCCTGCCCGGCCTGCGGCGCCAGGCAAACCCGCCGCAGCGTGTCGCGTTGCGGAATATCCGCATCCCCGGCCACCTGCCAGAACTGCGCCCCCTGCCCTCTTGCATAGGCCGCCTGATCGCGAAGCCGTTCGGGATGATCGGTGCGCTTGCGGATGACATAGCGGACTTCGCCGCGCGGGCCGAAGATCAGCGTGGCACCGCCGAAAAAGGCAAGCCGCCGTCCGTCGATCTCGGGGTGCCGTTCCTGGACGACCTCGGCCACCGTGTCGAACGTGATCTGGCCATCCGGCCCCACCCGGCGCGCGGAACCGACCGAAGTGAGCACCGGGCGCAGATAGC
>CALLYR010000372.1 GCA_937859005.1 uncultured Paracoccus sp.
GGACGGCCGTCGAAAGCTTTGCAAGGGCCCGCTTCGGCGCCCTGGACAGCGATCTGGAGGTGGACAACCGGGTGCCGCCGGGCTGGACCCTGCGGGTGATCGGCACGCTGGAGGCGATGGCCGAACTGCGGCAGGGCACGGCCGAGGTGACGCCGGAACTGATCCGGCTGTCGGGGGTGTCGGGCAGCCGCACCGCGACGGCCGACGCGGCGCAGCGATTGGGGGCACGGCTGGGGGCCGGGGCGCGCTATGCCCTGTCGATCAGCCATGACCGGCGGCTGGAGGCGTCTTCGGACCGGCCCGGCGGGGCGGAATGCGTGTCGCGCCTGAATGCCGCGCTGCAGGCCGATGGCATCGCCTTCGCGCCCAACCGCGCCGTGATCTCGGGCGATACCGCGCCTGCGCTGGCCCGGCTGGCCGCGGCCATGACCGGTTGCGCCGATATCCCGATCGAACTGGGCGCACACACCGATTCGCAGGGTTCGGAAAGCTTCAACCGGGATCTGTCGCTGTCGCGCGCCCAGGCGGTGCTGGCCCTGATGCATGACGCGGGCATCCCGACCGCCAAGCTGACCGCCCACGGCTATGGCGAGGCGCAGCCGTTGCTGGCCAACGACAGCGAAACCGGCCGTCAGGGGAACCGACGGCTGGAATTCAGCCTGCGGCTTCCTGCCCCCCTGCCGCCGCAGCAGCCGGCGCCGCTCGTGACCGGAGTGACCGCCCCGGTTCAGGCCGCGCCGCAGGCGGGTGCAGCGGATGGCGACTGGCGGATCATGGACCGGCTGGACGGGCCGCCCCCGGATCTGGGCACCGCACCCGCCGGTTCCCCCCAGACCGCGCCCGGAGCGGCCGCAACCCTGGCCGTGCGCCCGGGGCTGTTCCAGACCCCCGGCCAACCGGACGGCCAGTCCACCCCGACCGCCGACGAAATCGCGGCCGAAGACGGATTGATCCTGCGTCCCCGCGCGATCGAGGCAGCGGGCGACCGGCTGACCACGCCCGTCCCGCCGCCGTTGGGCGGCATTGCCGGACAGGGGGAGGGCGCGGTCTTCGGCGG
>CALLYR010000373.1 GCA_937859005.1 uncultured Paracoccus sp.
GGTCTCGCAGTTGCCGTGGTCGGCGATCACCACCGCCGCACCCCCCGCGCGGTCCAGCGCGTCCAGCATCATGCCAAGCCCCCGGTCCACCGCCTCGCAGGCGCGGATCGCGGCGGGCAGGCTGCCGGTGTGGCCCACCATGTCGGGGTTGGCGTAATTCACCACGATCAGGTCATAACCCTGGGCGATGGCCTCGACCAGTCGTCCGCTGACCTCGGCCGCCGCCATTTCGGGGGCCAGGTCATAGGTCGCGACCTTGGGGCTGGACGGCATGAAGCGATCCTCGCCCTGTTCCGGGCTTTCCTTGCCGCCGTTCAGGAAGAAGGTGACATGGGGGTATTTCTCGGTTTCGGCCAGCCGGAACTGGCGCAGCCCGCGGGCCGCGACCCAGGCGCCCAGCGTGTTCGCCACCTGCCGCTTGGGATAGGCGGCGGACATGAATGCGTCATGGCGCGCCGAATAATCGACCATGCCCAGCACCCCGGTCCAGCGCGGCCGTCCCGGCACGGGGAAGGCGGTGAAACCGGGATCGGCCAGCGCCGCCATGATTTCCCGCGCTCGGTCGGCGCGGAAGTTCAGGCAGAAAAAGCCGTCGCCGTCGCGCGCGCCCTGGTATCCGGGCAGGATGGTGGGCTGGATGAATTCGTCCGTCTCGCCGCGGGCATAGGCGTCCAGCACGGCCTGGTCGGCGCTGGCGGCATGAAGGCCGCGCCCGTGCACGATGGCGTCCCAGGCGCGTTCGACCCGGTCCCAGCGGTTGTCGCGGTCCATGGCGAAATACCGGCCGATGACGGTGCCGATGGCGACGCCTGCCGGCAGGTTGCCCGCCAGTTCGGTCACGAACCCCTGTGCCGATTTCGGCGGCACGTCGCGCCCGTCGGTGATCGCATGCAGAACGACCGGCACGCCCTGATCGGCCAGGGCTTTCGCCGCCGCGGCCACGTGGGCGATATGGCCGTGCACGCCGCCGTTCGACACCACGCCCATCAGATGCGCGGTCCCGCCCGCCGCCCGCAGCCGGTCGATGAAGGCGCCGATGCCGGGATTGTGGAAGAAGCTGCCGTCCTCGATCGCAAGGTCGATCTGGCCCAGATCCATCGCCACCACCCGGCCCGCGCCGATATTGGTGTGGCCGACCTCGCTGTTGCCCATCTGGCCGCGCGGCAGGCCCACATCGGGGCCGAAGGTGATGAGCGTCGAATTCGGGCAGCTTGCCATCAGGCGGTCGTAATTCGGCGTTGCAGCCTGATCCGGCGCGCTTTGTTCCGGCCGGTCGGAAATGCCCCAGCCATCGAGAATGCACAGGACGACGGGTTTCGGATGGGTCATGGGCGCCCCTTGCGCGGGAATGGGTCGGCGCGCGTTCTACGCGCCGGGGCGCAGGGGGGCAAGGCGCCGGGGCGGCCGCCGCTCAGATGCCGGCGGCATCCGCCGCTTGCTGCGGATCGCCCGCGGCATTGCGGAAATCGCCGCGCAACGCCTTCAGCGCATGACGCTCGGCCTCGATTTCCGCCTGGGTGCGAAAGCCCAGCCGCCGCAGCACCGGCAAGGGCGGGCACCAGCCCTGCGTCGCGTGCTGGAACAGGAACCCGGTGACCAGCGCCGGCAGCACCAGCCAGCGCCGGTCCACGGCCGCCCCCAGCGCGACGCCCGCGAAGGCCAGCGCCGAGGCATTGGTTTCCAGCGCGCGTTCGATGTCCCATTCGCGGTCGAGTTCCTTCAGCCGCGCCCCGATCCGGCCGGGATGCGCGGCAAGGTGGACCAGCCGCGAGACCGCCTCGTCCCGCAGGCGCCGGTTGATCTCGTCGGCGGTATGAGCGCGGACGCGTTCGGTCGTGGCAGGCAGCATGGCGATCGCTCCTTTGCGGCATTGCCGAAGGTGAACCGCCATGCCGCCCCTGCCGTTCCGGGGGCGTTCGCGTCCCGCCGGGGCGGGGGGTTCTACAGCCCCGCCTCGGCCGCGACCTGAGCCGCCGATTTCCGCCCCCGTTCGGTCGCGGATTTCAGCTGGCCGCAGGCGGCCATGATGTCCTCGCCCCGCGGCGTGCGGATCGGGCTGGCATAACCGGCCTTGTATATGATGTCGGCAAAGGCCTCGATCCGGTCCCAGCTTGACCGGCGATAGGGCGCGCCGGGCCATTCGTTGAAGGGGATCAGGTTGATCTTGGCCGGGATGCCGCGGATCAGCCTGACCAGGCGGCGGGCGTCGTCGTCGCTGTCGTTCACGCCGTCGAGCATGACATATTCAAAGGTGATGCGCTCGCTGTTCGACAGCCGGGGATAGTCGCGCAGCACCCCCAGCAGCTCGTCGATGTTCCACTTCTTGTTGATCGGCACCAGCCGGTCGCGCACCAGGTCGGTGGTCGCGTGAAAGGACACCGCAAGCTGGCAGCCGATCTCCTCGGCGGTGCGCGCGATTTCCGGCACGACGCCGGAGGTGGACAGGGTGATGCGGCGGCGCGACAGCGACAGCCCCTCGCCGTCCATCACTACCTTCATCGCGTCGCGCACGTTCTCGAAGTTGTAGAGCGGCTCGCCCATGCCCATCAGGACAAGGTTGCTGACCAGCCGGGTTTCGTCGCGCGGTGCGCCGGGCTGCGGCCATTCGCCAAGGTCGTCGCGCGCGACCATCAGCTGGCCCACGATTTCCGCCGCGGTCAGGTTGCGCACCAGCTTCTGCGTGCCGGTGTGGCAGAAGGTGCAGGTCAGCGTGCAGCCGACTTGCGAGCTTACGCAAAGCGTGCCGCGCCCTTCCTCGGGGATATGGACGGTCTCGACCTCGTGGCCGCCCGCGATGCGCAGCAGGTACTTGCGGGTGCCGTCCTCGCTGACCTGCTTCGTCACGATCTCGGGCAGGGCGATCTCGAACCGTTCCGCCAGAAAGGCGCGATAGTCCTTGGCCAGATTGGTCATGGCGGCGAAATCGCGCGCGCCCCAGTGATAGACCCACTGCCAGATCTGGCCCACGCGCATCCTGGCCTGGCGTTCGGGCGTCCCCGCCTCGATCAGGGCCTCGCGCAACTGCTCGCGGGTCAGGCCCACGATGTTGAGGCGGTCCGCAGGCGGCAGCTTGCGCGGGATCGTCAGCACGTCCTGCGTGATCGGCGCAGCAGCAGGCCCGCCGTCCTGCGGCGCAGGCGTCTGGAAGGATGGCGTCATCGTCATGGGCGTGTCCGGCTGCGATCTGTGGGAAAAAGGGGAAGGGCCGCCCTGATCTGGGGCGACCCGTGCCGTGGTGCAAGTGCCTGCGCCGCCGCAGCGGTGCGGCGGAATGTTCCGGCCCGCGTTACTGGCAGGTGGACTTGGCCTTGTTGGTCATCGCGGTGATGCCCGACAGCGAGAAGGTGTCCTTGGTCTGCGTGCCGCGCGACGACCGCCCGGTGACGATCGCGCTGGACCCGCCGCGCAGCGCCGAGATCAGCTTGGAGTCGTCGTCCGGCGATCCGGTCCAGGCGTTCTCGCCCTCGGTGAACAGCTTGAACTTCTGCCCGCCGACATCGACCTCGACCGTGGAATCGGGGGCGAAGGGATAGCCGCCCTGGAACGACACCTCGCCGTTCTGGCCGGGGCGATAGGCGACATACAGGCGGATATCGCCGCGTGTCGCCTCGACCTCCTTGCCGTCGCGGGTGTTCAGGATGGACTTGGGCGGCGACACCGCCCAGCATTCCCTGGGGCTGTCGCCGCTGAACGCGGTCCAGTCGCCCTCGCTGCCCAGAACCTTGGGTTCGGCGGCAAGGGCTGGGGTTGCCAGCGCGCACAGTGTGGCGGCCACGATGCCGAGATCGCGGATCGAAAGGGTGGTCATGCTCGTGCCTCCTGCTGTCCCCGTTTGGCTTGCGGGTTGTCACGCATGTTGGTGGTCTTTTCAACCAGGTGGCGGCAAGATAACCGCAAAGCGAGGGGCGGCAAAACCCCCGCGCGGGCCAAATCGCGTGAATGTCAAAGGAAAGCTGGAATGGCGGCTGCCGATCTGATCGAACTGTGGCGCGGCGGCATTCGGGAAAGCGTCCACCGGGCCCATGCCGTCGTCTGGGACCGGGGCGGCATCAGGGCCGCCTGGGGCGACCCGGATGCGGTGATCTTTCCGCGATCGTCCTGCAAGATGATCCAGGCGCTGCCCCTGATCGAAAGCGGCGCGGCCGCCACGGCGGGGCTGGGGTCCGAACATCTGGCGCTGGCCTGCGCCTCCCACAACGGGGCGGCGATGCATGTGGACCGCGTGGGCGCGTGGCTGAAGGCGCTGGGCCTGGCCGAGCCGGACCTGCGCTGCGGCGCGCATATGCCGGGCGACCCGGCCGAAAATCGGCGCCTGACCTGTTCGGACGAATCCCCCTGCCAGTTGCACAACAACTGTTCGGGCAAGCACGCGGGGTTCCTGACGCTGAACCGGCATATCGGCGGGAATCCCGAATACCACCTGCCCGACCATCCGGTGCAGCAGGCTTTCCGCGCCGCCTTCGAGGAGGTGACGGATGAGACCTCGCCCGGATATGGCATCGACGGCTGTTCGGCGCC
>CALLYR010000374.1 GCA_937859005.1 uncultured Paracoccus sp.
AGATCCTCGGGGTCCAGCCGGGCCAGCACCGCGCCCGCCTCGACCCGGTCGCCGATGTCCACGGGGCGTTCGACGATCCGGCCCAGAGTGCGGAAGGCCATCTCGACGTCGGTCGAGGCGGCGATGACGCCGGGCCAGCTTTGCGCCGGCAGCGGCGCGTCGGTCACGATTTCCGTGACCACCGGGCGCGGCGGCGGGGCAGGGGCCCGCTCGGGTGTCCCCCAGGGCAGCGCCAGCGCCAGCGCCCCCGCGGGAGCCAGCGCCAGCAGCGCGGCCAGAACTGCCCGCGCCTTCATGGGCGCACCTTGCCTGCGGTGACGGCGCGGCCGGGATACAGCATCTGCGATCCCTCGCCCACGATGATGTCGCCGACCTTCACCCCCGATTTCAGCACCACGGCCCCCGTCTGGTATCGCTCGATCCCGACGGGCACGATCTCGGCCCGTCCTTCCGGGCCCACCCGCCAGACCGCAGGCTCGTCGCCCACCGAACTCAGCGCGGTCCAGGGCACCGCGATGCCGGTTCCTGCGGGCAGATGCACCTCGCCCCGCACCGCGGCCCCCAGAAGCGAGCTGTCCATCGCGCCCATGATGGCCGCGCGCACCGTGACGGATGCGGTTGCCGGATCGACCAGCGGCGCGATTTCGGTGACGGTGGCCTTCAGCACAAGGCCGGGCCGGTCCAGCGGCTTCAGCGTGACCGGCGCGCCAAGGGCGCGGTCGAGCTGCGGCGCATCGGGGGTGGCGAACACGGCCTCCAGCCCCGTCAGCGCGGCCAGGGTCACGATGGCCTGCGCCGCGCCGACGATCTGGCCGGGTTCCGCCGACCGGGCGGTCACGACGGCATCCTGCGGCGCGCTCAGGATGGTGTCCTTCAGCGCGCGGCGGGCGCGGTCAACCTCGGTCCTGGCGGCTTCGACCTGGCCTTGTGCCGCGGACTGGGTCTGCTGGGCGGAGTCCAGCGCGGCACGGGTGCCGATGCCGCGGCGCAGCAGTTCGGATGCGCGGGCGGCGGCCTGGCCGGCCTGTTCCTGCGCCGCGCGGGCGCCGGCCAGGGCGGCCTCGGCCGCCGCCAGCACCTGCTGCTGCTGGACGGCATCCGTCCGTGCCAGCGGCTGGCCCGCGCGG
>CALLYR010000375.1 GCA_937859005.1 uncultured Paracoccus sp.
ATCTGCCGGGGGCGGCGCAGCCGTGGCTGCTGGCCTCGCTGGCGGTCGGCACACCGGCGCTGTCGATGCTGGGTGCGTTCGGGGCGGCGATCACCGTGGGGCTGCGCCGGGGCGGTCTGCTGATGTCGTTGCTGGTGCTGCCGCTGTATGTGCCGACCCTGATCTTCGGGGCCGAGGCGGTGCGGCGCGGGGCCGCAGGTGCGGACGGCACCACGCCGTTGGTCTTCCTGGCCGGGATTACGCTGGCGGTGCTGGCCGCGATCCCCTTTGCTGCCGCCGCCGCCCTGCGGGTCAACCTGCGGTGAGGGGGCTTCACGGCAGCCCCGCGGCGCACTAGAGGATGCCCATGTCGATCTGGGAATACGCCAACCCCGTCAAGTTCATGCGCACCTCGGGCGCGGTGCTGCCGTGGGTGTCCGCAGGGGCGGCGCTGTGCCTGGCCGCAGGGCTGGTCTGGGGGTTCATGACGCCGCAGGACTACAAGCAGGGATCGACCGTCAAGATCATGTTCCTGCATGTCCCCGCCGCGATGATGGCGATCAACATCTGGGTGATGATGCTGGTGGCCTCGCTGATCTGGCTGATCCGGCGGCACCATGTCAGCGCGCTGGCCGCCAAGGCCGCGGCGCCGGTCGGCGCGGTGATGACGCTGATCGCGTTGCTGACCGGGGCGATCTGGGGGCAGCCGATGTGGGGGACATGGTGGGAATGGGATCCGCGGCTGACCAGCTTCCTGATCCTGTTCCTGTTCTATCTGGGCTATATGGCGCTGTGGTCGGCGGTGGAAAATCCCGACAGCGCCGCCGACCTGACCGGAGTGCTGTGCCTTGTGGGATCGGTCTTCGCGGTCCTGTCGCGCTATGCCGTCAATTTCTGGAACCAAGGACTGCATCAGGGCGCCTCGCTGTCGATCAAGGCGGGCGAGCGGGTGGACCCGACCTATAAATACCCGCTGTATCTGTGCATGCTGGGGTTCTTTCTTCTGTTCGTGACGCTGCTGCTGATCCGTACGCGCACGGAAATCCGCCGCCGGCGCACGGCGGCGCTGCTGGCGCGAGAGGTGCGCGGATGATGGAACTGGGAAAATACGCCGGGCCGGTGCTGACGGCCTGGGGGGTGTCGCTGGTGCTGCTGGCCGGAATCTTGGTGCAGACGCTGCTGGCAAATGCGCGGGCGCGGCGCGATCTGGATCGGGTGGAACGCCGTGGCTAGAATCTCGCCCCTGATGCTGGTGCCGCCGCTGGCCTTTGCGGGGCTGGCCGCCATGTTCCTGTGGGGCATGAACCGGGACGATCCGAACGCGATTCCGTCCACCCTGATCGGCCAGCCCGCGCCCGTGGTGCCCGCGACGACCCTGCCCGGCAAGGATCAGCTGACCGATGCCGACCTGCGCACGGGCAAGGTCACGCTGGTCAATTTCTGGGCCAGCTGGTGCCCGCCCTGCCGCGCCGAACATCCGACCATCACGGCGCTGGCCGAGGAAGGCATCCCGGTCATGGGCATCGACCTGAAGGACCCGGAATCCAATGCACTGCGCTATCTGACCGATTACGGCGATCCCTATGCGCGCCATGCGACCGACCCGCAGGGGCGCACGGCCATCGACTGGGGCGTGGCCGAGCCGCCCGAGACCTTCATCCTCGACGGCGAGGGGCGGGTCCTTTACCGCCACGTCGGCCCGCTGGTGCGGGAGGATTACACCAACCGTTTCCGCCCCCAGCTGGACAAGGCGCTGGCCGCGCAGGAATGACGGGCGGCGGCCCCTGGGGCCGTCGTCCGCATCGGCAGAACCGCCGTCACCAGACGAAGTCGTCGGAATCGAGGCCGCCCAGCCGCGTCCATTCGATCTTCAGCATGTCGTCGCCATGCTGGAACAGGACGTGGTTGCCCGACTGCACCAGATGGGCGCGCACATCGGCAAAGCTGTTCAGTCCGGCAAAGCTGCGCAGGTCGATGTCGTCGTCGCCGGGTTCGAAGTTGCGGATCGTGTCCGAGCCGTCGTTGAAGACGAAGCGGTCCGACCCTTCGCCGCCGCGCAGCATGTCGTTGCCCCAGCCGCCGCGCAGCACGTCGTTGCCTTCGCCTCCAAAGACGACATCATGGCCTGCGCCTGCGATGACCGTATCATCGCCTTCCATGGCAAGGACGCGGTCGCTGCCCGCACCGGCGTCGATGCGGTCGTTGCCTTCGCCCGCATTGATCGTGTCCGCGCCGGCGCCGCCGAACACGGTGTCGTTGCCTTCGCCGGAGTTGATCCGGTCGTTGCCGTTGCCGCCGTCCAGGTAATCGTTGCCGCTTTCGTCGGACAGCACGTCATTGCCGTCGCCGCCCCAGAGGCTGTCCTCGCCCTTGCCGCCGGTCAGCATGCCATTGCCGGCCTCGCCATGGAGGCGATCCTCGTCATCGCCGCCATGAATGGTATCGTGGCCCGCCCGGCCGAACAGGCGGTCCGCGCCATCAAGGCCGCGGATCAGGTCGGCCCATGCGGTGCGGATCAGACGGTCCGCCGAATCGGTACCGTTGATCGTTGCCATGTCATCCTCTTTCTTTGAATGGACAGAATGCCTTGGTGGGCAGATCTGACTTAAGGGGCGAATGTGACAGAACAACGTGATCGAACGGAACTTTCAGCCCGGCCGCGCGGAAGACCGCAATCTTACCTGCCAGAGACCGGCGGAAAGCTGCGCACGACAAAAAAACCCCGGCCAGTGGCCGGGGCTCGTGTCAAGCGCGGGTCGCGGGATCAGGACTTGGCGAGGTTGCGCAGCACGTAATGCAGCACGCCGCCGTTCCTGAGATATTCGATCTCGACCTCGGTATCGACGCGGGCGCGCAGCTGGATGGCGCGTTCGGTCCCGTCGGCGTAACGGATCGTGGCCGGGACCAGCGACAGCGGCTTGAAGTCGCCCGCCAGCCCGTGGATCGAGATCACTTCCTCCCCCGTCAGTTTCAGGGTCTTGCGGTTGTCCTCGCCGGTGAACTCGAACGGGATCACCCCCATGCCGACCAGGTTGGAACGGTGGATGCGCTCGAACGATTCCGCGATCACGGCCTTGACGCCCAGCAGGTTGGTGCCCTTGGCTGCCCAGTCGCGCGACGAGCCCGCGCCGTATTCGACGCCGCCCACCACGACCAGCGGCACGCCGCGGTCCTTCCACGCCATCGCGGCGTCATAGATCGAGGCTTCGCGTCCGTCCGGCCCTTTCGTATAGCCGCCTTCGACGCCCTCCAGCATCTCGTTCTTGATGCGGATGTTGGCGAAGGTGCCGCGCATCATGACTTCGTGGTTGCCGCGGCGC
>CALLYR010000376.1 GCA_937859005.1 uncultured Paracoccus sp.
CCTCGATCACGCTTCAGCTGTCGCAGACGGAAAGCCAGCGCCAGCTGCAGGACAGCCCCGAGGCGGGGCGGATGGAAGTGCTGGAGCGGGCCGAGCCGCCCCGCTATCCGCTGAGCTCCAGCCGGCGGCGGACCGCGGCCCTGGGGGGCATGGCAAGCCTGGTGGCGGCCTTTGGCGCCGCCTTCCTTCTTGAACTGCGCCGGCCGGTCTTGCGGACGGCGGCCCAGGTCGAACGGGCGCTGGGCGTGGCACCGATCGCCGTCGCGGTCAGCCCCGGTTCCACCCGCCAGCGTCGGCGGGATATGCTGAATTATCTGCTGTTCATCGTGATCATGGCCGCGACGGTAGTCGCGGGCATGCAGATCATCGAATCGGGCCGCCGCCCTGCGGCAACGGAAACTGCCCGGACGGCCCCCTGATCCGCGCCGGACAGAGGTCCGGGCGGACAGGAGGTCAGCGCCTGGATGAAAACCGGGACCGGGGCTGATCGCCTCCCAACAGCCAGCGGCCGGCGTGGCCGGGATCGGGCCGTCCGATCCGCCAGACCGGTTCGGGCGGCAGGGCGCTGTCAGCAGGAGCGGGGCGCTGGCCCTTGGCACGGACAGCGGCCAGCGGGCCGGGGTCGGATGCGCGCACTTCGGCCGGGCGTTCGACCGCCGCCAGCAGGACACCTGTGGTCAGCCAGCTGAGCGGGGTCAGCGTCGCATTGGGGATGAGGTCGATCAGCGTTGCCGCATGGATCAGCGCAAGCGAGGCGAAGGGGGCGTTGTCCTGCAGCCGCGCATTGCGCCAGCCCAGGAAGATCGGCAGCACCAGCAGCCCGAATTGCGCCACGAACCCCAGCATGCCGCTGACGCCCAGAATGATGATCCAGGCTCCGTCGGCGACAGAGATGTCCTCTCCGGTCACGGGATCGAAGACCATGTTACGGCCCCAGCCGGACCAGCCGACCCAGGGGCTTTCAGCGGCATGTTCCAGCAAGAGCCTTTCGTTGTTGAAGCGGAATTCCAGTGACCTGGAGCGGTCGAGGTCCATTTCCGCGACGGAGGCGATGATGTTCTCGGTCGGCAGCAGTTCCGTCCACTGCAGCAGCGGATAGGACAGGACCGCCGCTGCGATCAGCGCTGCGCAGCGCAACTGAATCCGTGGGCTGGCGAACAGGATCAGCGGGACGAGGGCCACGCCATACAGGATTGATGCCGCGGATTTGCACAGCACCAGAACCGCCATCAGATAGGCCGTCATCACCAGGGGGCGACGGGCATATCCCTGCACCCGCGCAATCGCGGCGCTGGAGGCGACGGCGGTAAATGCGAACAGCGCCACCCACAGCCCATGCGTCAGGAACACCATGGGCCGGAAGCCTCCATATCGGATCATCTGGATGAAATCATGAGCGAAAAAGCCATAGATCCAGACGTTCAACTGCGGACTGAGCCGGATTTCCAGCAGCATCGGAAATGAATAGACCAGCCCCGCAAGGGCCAGGGCCCGCATCAGCCGCAACGGGCCGTCCCCCGCATCGGGAAGGCTGCCGGCCAGGATCATCGGCAACAGCGCGATCGCAGCGGCCAGCAGGGAACTGATCCCGTCGTAAAGCGAAATTCCCGGCAGGCTGAGAGGGCCGATCGGCATCGGGGCGCCATTGGCCAGCGCGCTGAGCAGGGGGACCGCGATGTAAAGCGCAATCAGCAGGCGCGCCAGCTTTCCCTCTGGCCATTTCGGCCGCCCGTCGCGCGAGATGAAGAGCATGCCGAGCAGCGCGCCGACAGCCGAACCGGTCACCTTGTCCAGATCCGGAAACAGTGGCGCGGGAATCGCGGTCACCGACGGCAGCAGCAGATAGCCTCCGATGATCGACCACAGAAGCGCCCGGGCCGCAGGCAGCCGGTCGAACAGCACAAGACAGACCAGAGGCCAGACCGCGATCATGGCAAAGGCCAGCGGATTACCCATTCCGGTTTCCTTTCCGGGAATTCGACGCGGAAAGCCGGATCATTCGTTCACGATGGCGCGCCCGACGCGCATGCTGTTGGCCGCGATCAGCAGACCCGGATTGACCCCCGTGGCGGTCGGCATGAAGGACGCATCCACGACCCACAGATTGCGCAGGTCATGCGCCCGGCACTGCGCGTCCAGCACGCTGTGGCGGGAATCGTGGCCGAAACGGGCCGTGCCGCAGGCATGGGGCAGGTTCAGTTCCGGCTGGTAATTCAGAAAGAACCAGTGCTGGCCCTTCAGTGCCTGGCGGATGGCCAGGCGATAGCGGTGGCGGCGATGCTCGAAATCGTCGCTCAGCCGATAGAGGAGACGGGGCGGCTTTCCGGGTTCGCTGCCCGGCAGGACACGGTTCGCGGCATCCGGGGGGTCTTCCAGGATGCCGACAAAGATCCTCGCATGACCCAGTGCCAGGGCAGCAAGCCTGGCCGGAATCCGCAGCAGATGGCGCAGGGGTGTCACCCGGCGCAGCGGGCCGCGGTCGAAGCGTTCATAGAGATACATCAGCACATTGCCGTAATCGGCCGACAGGCCCATCGACTGGACGACCCCGAAGCGGTCGGTCCCCACGCGATACATGTCGCGCAGCGCCAAGGTCTTGGCGGGCATCGCAAAAGGCGCCCGTGACGGCGGCCAGATCGCGAAGCGTTCCGACAGGTGAAACATCAGATTGCGGCCGACCAGACCCGAACGGTTGGCCAGGCCGTCGGGCCAGGCGGCGCTTTGCGATGCCAGCAGCAGTTGCGCCGAAGCCAGCGCACCCGCACCCAGCAGAAAACGCTTGCCCCGCAGGGTCAGCAGGACGCCTTCGCGTTCAACCACAAGACCGGTGACCCGATCCCCTTCGGTTTCCAGCCGCAGCGCGCGCGCGCGGTCCAGCAGGGCCGCGCGTCCCGTCGCCAGGGCAGGCATCAGGGCGGCGGTCCGCGCCTCGCCCTTGCATTTGCGGGGGCAGGGGCGGCCGATGCATTCCAGGCAGGCTGCATCATAGCCAATGCCTACATGGGTGCGATAAGGGTGCAGCCCTTGTTCCCGCAATGCCAGGTCGATGGCCGCATCGCCCGGCGACATTGGCGGCGGCGGCTTCAGATGCGCATAGTTCCCGGTTCCCAGCGGATCGGGCTCGCCGCACACGCCCAGCATCCCTTCCGCTTCGGCAAGAATCGGATTCAGCGCATCGAAGCCGACCGGCCAACTGCCGGTTGGATGCGGCAGGCCGGGCATGTCCTCGATGTCGTGGCGTTCGGGGCGTTCCAGCGCGGCGGCATAGATGACCGAGGTGCCCCCCACCGCCGCAACACCGGCCGGCATCGACACGAACGGCCCCGATCCCAGGGCAAGCTCGACGTGAAGTTCGGTGATCTGGGGGTTTTCGCCATTGCGCGGGGCGGCCGCCTGTTCGACGAACAGCACCGACATGCCGGCACGCGCAAGTTCAAGGCCCGCAAAGCTTCCCGCCAGCCC
>CALLYR010000377.1 GCA_937859005.1 uncultured Paracoccus sp.
GCGCCCCGAACGGACGCAAGCCCACGAACCATCGGCCTGTCCTGGATGGGATCTTCTGGATTGCGCGCCCGGGTCCGCCCCGGCGCGGCCTCCCGGAAGAGTCCGGCAAATGGTCATCCGTCCACCGCCAGGTCCGGCGCCGGACCCTCGCAGGGCTGGGGGAGCAGCTCCCCGATGCCCTCCTGATCTACAGCACCGGGGTCCGCGCCCCTCATCAGGCAGCGGGCGCAAAAGAGGGGGCTCCACGCCAGGGTCTCGGCCGCTCGCGGGGTGGCTTCACGACCCGGATCCACCTGCGGGTCAATGCGGCAGGCCTGCCCATGAGAACCGAGATCACGGCGGGGCAGCCATCGGACCGCCTCGGCTTCGATCCGGTCATCGCCGACAACCTGTCCGAGCCGTCCGGCCCGCTCGCGGATCGCGGCTGCGACCCTATCCGCAAGACCATGCAAGCGCGCGACGTGGTCCCGGTCATTCCGATGCGGACAACCCGAACGCTCTGCGGGGGCCTCGACCTCAGGCCTTATCGGCTGCGCAACTTCGTCGGGCGGTGCTTCAACAGGCGCAAGAACGCGCGCCGCGCGGCAACCCGCGACGACAGGACGGCAGAAAGCTGCCTCGGCTTCATCGACATCACGGCCATCCGCCTCTGCAGCCGCCATTTGTCAACATGACCCGGCACTCCTTTGGCAGATCCTGTCGGGTTGGGTCTTGAAGCGGTCAGTTACAGTGCGGGCAGCGCACAGGTGGCGGCTGCCCGAGCGCCACGAGGATGGCCTGTCGAACTGCAGGCAGGCTTGGCTGAGGCGGCGGGCCGGGGTGCGTTTTTTCCCCGCCTGGCTCGATCCAGGCGACGGGACTGCAAGAACGCGCAGGCCATCATGGTCATGTGCGCGTGTCGGTGGAGCCCCGTCCAGAAGCGGCCCTCGAAGTGGTCGAGCCCAAGCTCTTCCTTGAGTTGTTGGTGCGCCTGCTCGCAAACCCACCGCGCCTTGATTGTGGCCGCAAGCTTCCGGAGTGAGGTGTCGGCCGGCCAGTTGGACAGGTAGGACTTGCGTTCGCCTATGGAGCGTGGCTTGCCCACGATCCACACCTCCTCGCCGGGCAGCTGCTGCGCACCCATGTGTTGGATGCGCTGCGGCGGCCCGTCGGCGACACGGACACGCAATGCTGCGAAACGCGCGGCCAGCCGCCCTTTGGTGCCCGAGATTGTCCGATCTTCTGTGTATGACTGACCCGGTCCATGCTTCTGGGAAAGGAAGCATGAATGACGATCTCCAGGGAAATTCTCGACGAGCTGCTCAAGGGCGTTGACCGGCCTGAGGACCTGCTGGGCGACGCGGGCCTGATGAAGGAACTGAAGGTCCGGCTCATGGAACGGATGCTCGGGGCCGAACTGACCGCACATCTGGGCTATGAGGAGGGCCAGAGCGCGCCGCCGGGCCAGTCGAACCGGCGCAACGGGTCCACGATCAAGGTAGTGAAGGGTCAGGATGGCGAACTGCCCCTGGCCGTGCCGCGGGACCGGGACAGCAGCTTCGAGCCGGAACTGGTGAAGAAGGGCCAGACCCGCATCGACGGGGTGGAGTGAGGAGGATCAGAAAACAGTCCAGTGGACTGTTTTCCCGACGAACAGGATCATCGGGCTCTACGCCGCCGGACTGACGGTCCGTGACATCCAGGCCCATCTGCTCGATCTCTATGGCCTGAAGGTCTCGCCCGACCTGATCAGCCGCGTCACCGATGCGGTGCTGGAGGAGGTCCGGGAATGGCAGAGCCGGGCGCTCGACCGGATGTATCCGATCGTCATCTTCGATGCCCTGCGCGTGAAGATCCGCGACGCCGACAGCCGCATGGTCAAGAACAAGGCCGTCTACGTGGCTCTCGGCGTCACCCGCGACGGCGAACGCGAGGTTCTCGGCCTGTGGATCGCCGAGAACGAAGGGGCCAGGTTCTGGCTGTCGGTGATGAATGAGCTCCGGAACCGCGGCGTCCAGGACATCCTGATTGCCGTCGTGGACGGACTGAAGGGCTTCCCCGAGGCGATCACCGCAGCCTTCCCACAGGCCATGGTTCAGACCTGCATCGTGCATCTGGTGCGCCACAGCCTGAACTTCTGTTCCTGGAAGGACTGCAAGGCGGTGGCTGCCGACCTGCGCCGGATCTACGGCGCCGCGACCGCCGACATGGCGGCGGCCGAACTCGATGCCTTCGAGGAAAAGTGGGCCGGGAAATACCCGTCCATTGCCCCGGCCTGGCGCCGGGCATGGGCCGAGGTTACTCCGTTCTATGCCTTCAGCGCCGCGATCCGGAAGATCATCTATACCACGAATGCCG
>CALLYR010000378.1 GCA_937859005.1 uncultured Paracoccus sp.
GGTGTTCGATGCGCGGGGCAGGCGGGGGCTGCGCGAACGGCCGGGCATCCTGCGCGGTCCGGCCACCATTGCGATCGGCAGCGCGGTGGCGGTGTCGCCTGCGGAACCGGCTGCGACGATTCTTGTTCCCCTCGACGAAGGGTGGATCTGGTTTGCCCATCCGGGCGGTGGCAGGGCCTGGGTGCAGGCCACGCTGGATGCGGCCGATCCTGCCGGGCGCCCCCCGGCCGAACGGCTGGCGGCCGCGATGGCCTCGGCCGCGGCCGAACTGCCGCGCGGCGGCCCTTGCGGCCGGGCGCTGGTGCGCGAGGCCGCGCCGGTGCTGCCGCCGCCCCTGGACAATCTGGAGATCATTCCCGTCGGCGACGCGGCGGCTGCCATGGACCCCTTGTCGGGCCACGGCATGTTCTGGGCCGTCTCGGGCGCGCTGGCGGCGACGGCGGTGCGCCGGTCGCTGGCCGGGGGACGGGGAGGGGACGCCGCGCAACTGGCGCTGCGGTTCCTGAACGAGCGCAGCAGCGATGTGCATCACCGCCAGGCCCGGCTGGGGCGGGACTTCATCCGCGCCGAACAGGGCCGCGGCGAACTGCCGTTCTGGGGCGCCCGCGCGGCGTTTCCCGACAACCTGCCTGTGGCGGCAAGCGCCCCGTCCTTCGAGATAGCCACAAGGGTGGTCGTGGAAAACAACGTCCTGCGCGAGCGCGAGGTCCTGTTGACCCCGGAATCCCCCGGCGGCGTCTGCTGGCTGGGGAACCGCCCGGCGGTTGAGCTTTACAGGGCCTGGGCCTCGGGGATGCGCAGGCCGGCGATGGACCGGATGTTCGGCGCGGCGGGCAGGAATTTCGAAGGCTGGCTGGCGGCGCAGGGGACTGCGCCGGGCACGGCTTGAAACCCTCTGCCTGCGATCCGTCACGGGCAGGTCGGATCGGGCGTCTTGAGGAGAGAGGCGCGGGCTTCCGCTGGACTGCGCCCAAGCCGCAGGGCGAATAATCGATTCGGAATAAAGAAAGTCCCAGGCTTCTGTTGCCAGGCGCCTGGGGGCCCCGCCTTACGCGGCTAAGCGCAAGGACTTAGGTTTCGATAACTCGAACTGCTTACGCAGCCAGAGCCACCGGAGCACGGTTGTCGTTGGCAACTGTACTTTTTGCACCGATAACGGTGGTAGCTCACCGAGACAAAGCAAACAGCTTTAGACGTTCGTCGATCCTGTTTCGGCCCCATTCGCCCCCAACGAAGGGATTTCTGGTGGAGCCGCCGGGTACCGCCCCCGGGTCCGATCCGCTTATTACCTGCGCGTTTATGTCCATAGTCCGGGCGAACCCGGACAAGGGTGAATATAGGGCGGCGCCAGCGGCGCGGCAAGGGCCGTTCGGAACCATGCGGGGCAGGGGACGTTCGGGGACGGACGCAGCCAAGGAGACACGACATGCGCATCATCGCCGCCGCCCTGCTGGGCGTCATGATCCCCGCCGCCGCCATGGCTGCCGATACTCCGCCCCCGGCCGGGGCGATGAAGCTGTCGGCCGTCCTTGCCGCGCTGGAAGCCCGCGTGGGCGCCCAGCTCGCCTATGTCGATGAGGCGGACTGGGACGATGACGGCTACTGGGAGGTCGAGTATTACAGCACCGACGGGACCGAAGTGAAGGTGAAGCTCGACCCGATGACGGGAGAGCCGCAGACCTGAGGGCCTTTGCCAATGCATTTCCTGCCGTGAGGGCAGGCTGTCGGACAGGATGCGGGCCGACGCAGACAGGTTCTGCGTCGGCCCGCCTTTTCCTGCCCATGCGAGGTCAGGGCTTGATATAGCCGAAACCTTCGCCCTGCAGCTTGCCGATTTCCGCCACGCCCGAGGGCACGATGTCGTCGGGATAGACATCGAACAGGCTGTCGGGATCGATGTCGCGAGCCGTCAGCGTGTTGTTGCAGACCAGAAAGCGGACGCCGCGGTTCTTCAGGTCGCTGATGGCCCCCTGCATCGCCAGATCCTCGACCGCCAGCTGCAGCAGGTGGACCCCGTTGCCGTGCAGGACCACCCGCAGATCGGCGCGGCCGTCGCCCACTGCGTCCAGATGGTTGCGCAGATTGGCCAGCGCCGCATCATAGGCCTTGCCGCCTTCGCCGCCCTCGCCGTTGATGTGATAGACGACCTTCTGGGGCGCATAGGTGGCGGCCTCTGCGGGGTCGGGTGCGGGGGCCGCGTCGGGTGCTGGCGCCGCGGTCTGCGACAGGGCCGCCGTGGCGGACAGCGCCAGCACGACAGCAGCGGTTCCGAACAGTCGCCGGGGTGTCATCGGCATATCCTTTCTGATGCTGGAACCCCATGCTTTGCCGGGTCCC
>CALLYR010000379.1 GCA_937859005.1 uncultured Paracoccus sp.
TGCAGTGAACAGGAGGCGCAGATGCACAACTTCCTCTTCGGTATCTATCCCTATATCGCCATCACGGTGATGGTGATGGCCAGCATCGCCCGCTACGAGCGCGACCCCTTCACCTGGAAATCGAAATCCTCGCAACTGCTGCGCAAGCGGCAGTTCGTGCTGGGCTCGACGCTGTTCCATGTCGGCGTGCTGGTGATTTTCTTCGGCCATCTGGCGGGGCTGCTGACCCCGATCGCGGTCTTCGACACGCTGGGCGTCGGCCATGGCGCCAAGCAGGTGCTGGCGATGGGCGCGGGCGGCATCGCGGGGCTGATGGCGCTGGCGGGGGGCGCGATCCTTCTGCACCGCCGCCTGACGGACCCGCGGATCAAGGCCCATTCGACGCTGGCCGACACCGGCATCCTGGCGCTTCTGCTGGCGCAGCTGGTGCTGGGGCTGGGGTCGATCCTCGTGTCGCTTCAGCATCTGGACGGGCACGAGATGACCCGGCTGATGGCCTGGGCGCAGGGGATCGCCTATTTCCGGCCCGGCGCGGCCGACCAGATCGCGCAGACGCACTGGATCTTCAAGGCGCATATCTTCCTGGGGCTGACGATCTTCCTTCTGTTCCCCTTCACGCGGCTGGTCCACATCGTCTCGGCGCCGGTGCGCTATCTGTGGCGGCCCGGCTATCAGATCGTGCGGTCGCGCCGGGCCCCGCCCCGGATGGCGCCGGCCCGGGCGCCGCAACCCGGCCCCGCCCCCCAGTCCACCGCGCGCCCGCTGGGCGGGTCCGCGCCCATGCCGGCGGAGTGAGGACCATGCAACCGCTGATGCCCGAAGTCGTCGTGAACGGCGTCACCATCCCCGCCGCCCGCATCGCGGCCGAGGCGCAGAACCATCCCGCGCCCAAGGGCAAGCCGGGACTGGCCTGGCGCGCGGCGGCCCGCGCGCTGGCCCTGCGCGAACTGATGCTGCAAGAGGCGCGGGCGCGCGGGCTGGTTCCCGCCCCCCGCGACATCGCCCCCGGCCTGCGCGAAACCGACGAGGAGGCGCTGATCCGCCAGTTGCTGGAACTGGCGGTGATCCCTGCCCCGGTGGACGACGAGGCCCTGCGCGCCGCCTATGACGCCGCGCCTGACCGCTATCGCGCGCCGCCCCTGTGGGAGGCCGCCCACATCCTGTTCGCCGCGCCTGAAACCGCCGTTGCGGCGCGCGAAACCGCCCGCACCCAGGCCGAGGCGACGCTGGCCGATCTGCGGGCGCGGCCCGAACGCTGGGACGACCTGGCGCGGGACCGGTCCGCCTGCTCGTCGGGAAAGGCGGGCGGGCGGCTGGGCCAGATCGGGCCGGGCGACACGGTGGCCGCCTTCGAGGCCGCCCTGCGCGGGATGCGCGCGGGCGAGACGGCCGGCCCGGTCGAGACGCGCTTCGGCTTTCACCTGATCCGGCTGGACGCGGTGGCCGAAGGCGCGGTCCTGCCGTTCCGGGCGGTGCTGCCGCGCCTGCGCGAGGCGGCCGAGAAGGTGGCCTGGGTCCGCGCCTCGCGCGATTACGCGGCAGAGCTTCTGGCGCGCGCCATGATCGAGGGTATCCGCATCGAGGCGGCCTGATGGTCCGCGCTCAACCCCGGCCGTGCGCCCCGATCCGGGCGCGCGGCCGGTGCCTTCGTCGCAGTCCTGGCCTGCGGCCTTGAACTTGTCGTCGCTCCCGTCAAGGGGGCCGGGCCTTCCTGACCGATTCCGGCGCAAGACCTTCCTCCCGCGATCGCGTGCCCCCACGCCAGCGGCTTCTCGTCATGTCTTTTCCTTCGCGCCGGCTCGGCTGGCCGGGCGGTGCGCCCTGACCCTCTCCATCGCCCCGAGGCGCGCTCGGTCCGGCCCCGCCATCCGTCCCATGAGCCGGAACTTCAACTCCTTGATCCGCCCCGGATCGACGAGCAGATCCGCACGCGGCATGCCGCCCTTCGACAGCTTCTCCGGAAGTTTGCCGGCACGCGCCCAGGACTGCAGGCATGCTGGCCGCGCCGCGATCCGACAGCGGAAGCCGTGGCCGTTTCCGCCTGCCCCGGTGACGATGCCGCTGTCCTTCATGCCTTCGACAGCGGCCCCCATGGGTGACGATCCCGATATCAGGCCTGAGCACGTGTTCAGGCATATGCCAGAGCCTCCATGACCATGCCCAGGTGTCTGGCCCAGTCAGAGGCCAGTTCACCGGCGCTTTCCTCCTGTCCGGCGGGCCGATGCCGGGATGCCCGGCGTCGATAGGTTCAACGCCGGATTCCTCGACGCGGGCCTACAAGGCCAGCACTGCGGGGCTTCGGGAATCCCGGATTCCTGAACGGCACAAGGAAAAGGCGGGGATGGCGGCGAGGTCTCCTGCAAGGCGCGGCTTCCATCCTGGCGGGAGCGCCGTCGGGGCCATCCCGAGCCGCAGAACTTCGCCCTCGTCTGCGGCGCTCGGCGTGCAATCCGCGCCACCGGCAGGTCCGCAGGCTGCGGAACCCGACCCGCACTGGGGGCGCTGGCAGACAGGCACAGGCGCATCGGCAAGCGGCTTGCGCGCGGGGCGGTTTGGAGCAAGATGGCGCCCGTGATCAGCGCTGCCGCCTCAGGCGAGCCGCCGGGCTGACCGATTACATCCTGCGGGGGCATGTGCGCCTCGGCATGCGGATCGGGGTCGGGCAGCGGCCCGGCCTTCCGGCAGCCATAACCACGACAGCAGGCGCCGGCCCTGGGCGGCGTATTCCTTAT
>CALLYR010000380.1 GCA_937859005.1 uncultured Paracoccus sp.
GCACCACCGGCCGCGGCATCGGCCCGGCCTATGAGGACAAGGTCGGCCGCCGCGCGATCCGGGTGGCCGATCTGGGCGACGACGCCACGCTGGAATCGCGGCTGGACCGGCTGCTGGCCCATCACGACGCGCTGCGTCAGGGCCTGGGCGCGGCCCCCATCGACCGGGCGGAACTGACCGCGCGGCTGAAGGCGATCGCGCCGAAGCTGCTGCCCTATGCCCAGCCCGTCTGGAAGATCATGGCCGACGCCCGCAAGTCGGGCAAACGCATCCTGTTCGAGGGCGCGCAGGGATCGCTGCTGGACATCGACTTCGGCACCTATCCCTATGTCACCTCGTCCACCACGATGTCGGGGATGGCGGCGTCGGGGACCGGCATGGGGCCGGGTGCGATCGGCTATGTGCTGGGCATCGTCAAGGCCTATACCACGCGCGTAGGCTCTGGCCCCTTCCCGACCGAGCTGACCGACGGGATCGGCCAGCGGCTGGGCGAGCGCGGGCGTGAATTCGGCACCGTCACCGGACGCAAGCGCCGCTGCGGCTGGTTCGACGCCGCGCTGGTGCGCCAGACCTGCGCGATCAGCGGCGTGAACGGCATCGCGCTGACCAAGCTGGATGTGCTGGACGGGTTCGAGACGTTGAAGATCTGCACCGGCTATACGGTGGACGGGCAGCATTACGATTACCTGCCGACCGCCGCGGCGCTGCAGGATCGCGCCGTTCCCGTCTATGAGGAAATCGAGGGCTGGACGGAATCCACCGAAGGCGCGCGAAGCTGGGCCGACCTGCCGGCGGCGGCGGTCAAATACGTCCGCCGGATCGAGGAACTGATCCAGTGCCCCGTCGCGCTGCTGTCCACCAGCCCCGAACGTGACGACACCATCCTTGTCACCGACCCGTTTGCCGACTGATGGACCTGAAAGCCCGTAAACGCTGGACGCTGGTGCTGCTGCTGGTGTGGCTGCCGATCTATGTCGTGCTGGCGGTGACCTTCATGAACTGGCTCGACGCGCGCTTCGGCCGGATGCCGATCTGGGCCGAGGTGCCGGTCTATGCCGTCCTCGCCTTTCTGTGGGCGATCCCGTTCCGCCGCGTCTTCCGCGGGGTGGGCCGGGGCGAGGAATGACGCCCGTCCTGCGCAGCGCGCAGGGGGTGACGCTGATCGGCGGCGGGGCGATTGCCCGCGCGGATATGGCCGAGGCGCTGGCGCTGGCCCCCGCGGTCATGGCCGCAGACGGCGGCGCCGACCGGGCGCTGGGCTTCGGCGTGATACCGGATGCGGTGGTGGGGGATTTCGACTCGCTCTCGGATGCGGCGCGGGCGGCGATCCCCCCCGACCGGCTGCATCCCGTGGCCGAGCAGGAGACGACCGATTTCGCCAAATGCCTGCTGCGGGTCCGGGCGCCTTTCGTGCTGGGGCTGGGCTTCACCGGCCCGCGCGCCGATCACCTGCTGTCCTGCCTGACCACGCTGGTCGCGATCCGCACCCCGCCCTGCCTGCTGCTGTCGGAAACGGACGTGATCCTGGCTGCGCCGCCGCGGCTGGCGCTGAACCTGCCGCCCGGCACGCGGCTGTCGCTGTATCCGCTGGGGCAGGTCAGGGGGCGCAGCACCGGGTTGCGCTGGCCGCTCGACGGGCTGACGCTGGCGCCCTGGGGTCAGGTCGGGACCTCGAACGAAGTGACCGGGCCGGTCGCGCTGGACCTTGATGGACCCTGCATCCTGATCCTGCCGCGGGTGCAACTGGGGGCGGCGCTGACTGCGCTGGGGATCGAGGCCCCTTGCGGCGGCACTCCGTCCGCGTCACCCTGATCCGGGAAGGAGACCTGTCATGGCCGTCAAGAACCGCTTTGCCGAACTGCTGCCGGAAATCACCGCTTGGCGACGCGAATTCCACCAGAACCCCGAATTGCAGTTCGACGTGCATCGCACCGCCGGACGGGTGGCCGACCTGCTGCGCAGCTTCGGCGTGGACGAGGTGGCCGAGGGCATCGGCCGCACCGGCGTCGTCGGCGTCACCAGGGGGCAAAGCGACCCCCGCGGCCGCGTGATCGGCCTGCGCGCCGACATGGATGCGCTGCCGATCCGCGAGATGACGGGGGCAGAGTATGCCTCGAAGACGCCGGGCGTGATGCATGCCTGCGGGCACGATGGCCATACCGCCATGCTGCTGGGCGCCGCCCGCTATCTGGCCGAGACGCGCAATTTCGACGGCACCGCCATCGTGATCTTCCAGCCCGCCGAGGAAGGCGGCGGCGGCGGGCTGGCGATGGTCCGGGACGGACTGGTGGACCGCTGGGGCATCCAGGAATTCTATGCCATGCACAACCTGCCGGGCCTGCCGTCCGGCAGCTTTGCCATCCGCGAGGGCGCGATCATGGCCGCGACCGACCAGTTCGACATCGTCGTGACCGGCAAGGGCGGCCATGCCGCGCGGCCCCATGACGGCATCGATTCCGTGCTGGTCGGCGCCCAGATCACCGTGGCGCTGCAATCGCTGGTGTCGCGCAACCTCGATCCGCTGAAAAGCGGGGTCGTGTCGGTCTGCGTCGTGCAGACCGACAGCCAGGCCTATAACATCCTGCCGCAGACCGTCCGGCTGAAGGGCACCGTTCGCAGCCTGGATGCGGGCGTGCGCGACCAGTTGGAACAGGGCATCCGCCGCATCGCCTCGGGCGTCGCCGCGGCCTTCGGCGCAAAAGCCGAGGTCGCGTTCGAGCGCGGCTATCCCGTCACCCTGAACCACCCGGATGCGACCGTTCATGCGGCCGACGTCGCCCGCGACGTCGCGGGCGATGTGGACCTGGCCGTCATGCCGATGATGGCGGGCGAGGATTTCAGCTATATGCTGGAACAGCGGCCCGGCGCCTATATCTTCGTCGGCAACGGCGATACCGCGCAGCTTCACCACCCCGCCTATGATTTCAACGACGAAGCGATTCCCGCCGGCGCCAGCTGGTATGCCGGCATGGTCGAGACGCGGATGCCTGCGGCCTGACCATGCCCCACCACCGCGAAGGTCCGCGCCTGCCGCCGGCGCTGGCGGCGGCGCTGGACGACCTGGGCATCGGTGGTGCTGCGGCGCAGTTCGTCCCGCCGCCCGATGTCACCGCCACCGCCGCCGAAGGGCTGGCCCTGCGCGCCCGCCACGGCCGCGGTGGAACCGAGGTCGGGCTGGCCCGCGCGCAGGGGCTTGCGGCGTCCCGCCCCCTGACGGCGGCCGAGATGCGGATGATGGCGGGCTGGTTCGCGCGCTTCGGGGCGCAGCGGCGGCCGGCGCGCTGGGGCGACCCTGACAATCCCTCGACCGGCTATATCGCCTGGATGCTTTGGGGCGGGGACGCCGGGCGGAACTGGGTGGAGGCCCGGCGCGCCGACTGGTCCTGACTATCCGCGCAATGAACAAGGTCCGGGGCGCAGAGCGCGCGCCCCGGACCTCTCGCAGCCTTCAGGACTGCCGGTCAGAAGTGGATGGCTCGACCATAGGCGTCCAGAACCGATTCGTGCATCATCTCGCTCAGCGTCGGATGCGCGAAGACGGTGTGCATGAAGTCTTCTTCGGTCAACTCGGATGTCTTGCCGACGACATAGCCCTGGATCAGTTCCGTCACCTCGGCGCCGACCATATGCGCGCCCAGCAATTCGCCTGTCTTGGCGTCGAAGACGGTCTTGACCATGCCCTCGGACTCGCCCAGCGCGATCGCCTTGCCGTTGCCGATGAAGGGGAAGCGGCCGACCTTGACCTCGTATCCGGCCTCTTTCGCCTTTGCCTCGGTCAGCCCCACGGACGCCACCTGCGGCTGGCAATAGGTGCAGCCGGGAATCGTGTTCGGCTTGATCGGATGCGGGTGACCGCCCGCGACCAGTTCGGCCACCATCACGCCTTCATGGCTGGCCTTGTGGGCAAGCCAGGGCGCGCCTGCCACATCGCCGATGGCGTAAAGCCCGTCCGCGCCGGTGCGGCAGTATTCGTCGGTGATGACATGGGTGCGGTCCACCTTGACGCCCAGCTGTTCCAGCCCGAGGTTTTCGACGTTGCCCACGATGCCCACGGCGGAAATCACCGTGTCGAAGTCGTGGGTCTCGGTCTTGCCGTTCGCCTCGATATGCGCCGTGACCTTGCCGTTGGCGCGGTCGAGCTTCTTGACCGTGGATTTCTCCATGATCTTCATGCCCTGCTTGACGAATTGCTTCTTGGCGAAGGCGCTGATCTCGGCATCCTCGACCGGCAGGACGCGGTCCATCACCTCGACCACGGTGGTATCCGCGCCCAGTGTGTTGAAGAAGCTGGCGAATTCGATCCCGATCGCGCCCGAGCCGATGACCAGAAGCTTTTTCGGCATCCGGGGCGGGACCAGCGCATGACGATAGGTCCACACCAGATCGCCATCGGCCTCCAGCCCCGGCAGTTCGCGCGCCCGCGCACCGGTCGCCAGCACGATGTTCTTCGCGGTGACGTCCTCGGTCCCCTTGTCGGTTTTCACCGTCATCTTGCCGGGCGCGGTCAGCGTGGCCTCGCCCATGAGGACGGTGACCTTGTTCTTTTTCAGCAGATGGCCGACCCCGCCCGCCAGTTGCCTGGCCACGCCGCGCGAACGCTTGACCACCGAATCCAGGTCATATCCGATGCCGTCGGCCTTCAACCCGAAGTCCTTGGCCCGTTCCATCAGATGGAACACCTCGGCCGAGCGCAGCAGCGCCTTGGTCGGGATGCAGCCCCAGTTCAGGCAGATGCCGCCCAGATTTTCGCGCTCGATCACCGCGACCTTCAGCCCAAGCTGCGCCCCCCGGATCGCACAGACATAGCCGCCTGGCCCCGCGCCGATCACCACCATGTCGAAGTTCTGCGCCATGACTTCCCCCTGACGGCCGTTGTGTTCGTTTTTGTGGCACGGTCCGACCGGGATCGGCAAGCGGGCGTTTCGCGTTCTTTCCGCATTGTGGAGAAGGTTGATGCCGGTTCGCTCAGGCCGTCTCCGGTGGCCTGCCCTGCAGGCGCGCACGCATGGAAAAGACATCGACCGGGCAGGAATCGATGCAGCCGCCGCAGTTCAGGCAATCGCCCGACAGGACCAGCGGGCTGTCCTTGCCCTTCAGCGCCGGGACGATCACATGCGGTTCGGGGCAGATGTTGAAGCAGGCGCCGCAATCGGTGCAGGCGCCGCGATTGTGGGCCGAGACGCGGACGAAGGATGCGCGGCCGATCAGCCCGTAAAAGGCGCCGACCGGGCACAGATGGCTGCACCAGGCCCGGCGCGACACGAACAGGTCCAGCAGGAACACCGCCAGCACGATCCCCCAGCCCAGGCCCGCGCCGGAAATCAGCCCGCGCTGCATCATGCTGACAGGGTTCACGAATTCCCAGGCGATGGTGCCGGTCAGGGCGGACGCGGCCAGCGTGCCACCCAGGATGAACAGCCGTGTGCGGCGGTCCAGCTTGCGGTCGCGGGTCAGCCCGGCCTTCTCGCGCAGCCAGTATGCGCTGTCGGTGACGATGTTGACCGGGCAGATCCAGCCGCAATAGGCGCGGCCCCCCACCACAAGATAGAACAGCACGATCAGCCCCGCCCCGATCACGGCCGATGCGCCCAGCGCCCAGCCGCCCGCCACCGACTGCGCCAGCATATAGGGGTCGGTCAGCGGCACCATGCCCGCGATCTCGCTGGAGGCGAAGTTGCCGCGCACCAGCCACAGCCCCGCCAGCGGCCCCGCCATGAACACCGCCAGCGCGGCGATCTGGCTGGACCGGCGCATAAGCCACCATTTGTGCGTCCGCAGCCATCCGCGCTGTTCCAGCGACAGCCGCCGGTTGTTCCCGATCAGCGGCCCGATCATGCCTCGCGCCCCGCGGGGTTGCGCCCGTCGCCGCCCAGGCCAAGGTCGCGCGGCAGCACCCGGATCGCGGCATGGCCCAGCACGCAATGCTTTTCGCAGTTCCCGCAGCCGGTGCACTGGTCGGAATGGACGGTGGGGATCTGGACATTGCGGCCGCCGACCCTGGCGGGCTCCAGCGTGATCGCCTTGTCGCGCACCGGGCAGACGCGGTGGCAGAT
>CALLYR010000381.1 GCA_937859005.1 uncultured Paracoccus sp.
GGCCCCGAAGGGGCAGCCGATCCTGCGGGTCGAAACCGCGCAGGGCCAGCCGGGCGAGGGCGCCGGTCCCTTCCACCTGGTTTTCGACAGCGCCGAGATCGAGGAAGGCCCCGTGGGGCACATGCTGGAGGACCGCTTCCTCTATGCCGCCCTGATGGATGCGATGGTGGGCCGGGTGACGCACATCCCCGCGACGCAGGTCGTCGCGCAGGACATCCGCCCGGGCGGCATTGCCGTCGCCCTGTCGGACGGGCGCGAGTTGACCGCGCGGGTGCTGGTGGGCGCGGACGGGCGCGGGTCGGGCGTTGCCGCCCGCGCGGGCATCCGGCGCCAGGGCTGGGGTTACGGGCAGACCGCGCTGGTCGCGGCGCTGGACCACGAACGCCCCCACAACGGCACCGCCTGGCAGTATTTCATGCCGACCGGCCCGCTCGCGATCCTGCCGCTGCCGGGCAACCGCAGTTCGGTCGTCTGGTCGGAACCGGACGCGAATGCCCGCGCGGTGGCGGCGCTGGACGACGACGCCTTTGTCGAAGTGCTGCGCCCCCGATTCGGGGATTTCCTGGGCGCGATCCGGCTGGCCGGTCCCCGTTTCAGCTATCCGCTGAGCCTGAGCCTTGCCGAAGCTTACGCCGCCCCCCGGATCGCGCTGGTGGGCGATGCCGCGCATGGGGTCCATCCCATCGCGGGGCAGGGGCTGAACATGGGTCTGCGCGACGTGGCGGCGCTGGCCGAGGTGCTGGTGGCCGCCGCGCGGCGGGGCGAGGATATCGGGGCTGCGGATGTGCTGGCGGGATACCAGCGCTGGCGGCGGTTCAATGCGACTGCGCTGGGACTGGGGATGGATGCGGTCAACCGGCTGTTTTCCAACGACCTGCCGGTGCTGCGGGGCGCGCGCGAACTGGGCATGGGGCTGGTCACGGCGATCGGGCCGCTGCGGCGGGGCTTCATGCGGCAGGCGGCGGGGTTGTCGCTGGACCCGATGCCGCGGCTGCTGGCCGGGCAGCGGCTGTAAGGAACCCTCACTTGCGCGCGAGCGTTCGGGACCGCCCCGTCCCGCTTTCGTGACGTGCAACCCGTTGGAAAGGCGCTAGCATCCGGCCCATGAACCTTCGCTCTCTCGCTCTTGCGCCCGTCCTCGCCTTCGCCCTCGCCCTGCCGGCGGCGGCCGAGAAGATCCCGCTCAACGAAATCTCGCGCTATCTGAACGGGTTGAAGACCGTGGTGGCCGACTTTACCCAGGTGAATCCCGACGGATCGGTCACGCCGGGGCGGGTGTTTATCCACCGGCCCGGCCGGGTGCGGTTCGAATATCGCGGCGACAAGACGCTGGTGCTGGCCTCGGGCGGGCAAGTCGCGGTCTTCGACAGGAAGTCGAACACCGGCGCACAGCAGTATCCCCTGTCGAAGACGCCGCTGTCGATCATCCTGGCCGACAATGTGAACCTTGCGCGCAACGGCATGGTCACCGGCCACGGCGAACGCAAGAACACGACCGTGGTGACCGCGCAGGACCCCCAGCACCCGGAATACGGCAACATCCAGATGGTGTTCACCGCCAACCCCACCGAACTGCGCCAGTGGGTCGTCACCGACGACGCCGGCAAGCGCACGACCGTCATCCTGGGCGAGATGCAGAAGGGCATGGCGATCCCGCCCTCGCGCTTCTCGATCACGGACGAGGCGGCGCGGCGTCAATAGGCGCCACCCCCGATTTACAGCTTGCCGCAGGAGGCGAGCTGGCCGCGATACATCTGCGCCCGCGACTGGACCTGCGCCGCGACCCCCAGCAGCCAGGGTTTCGACAGATGGCTGCCGCTGGCAAAGCCCTTGCGGCCTTCATGATAGGCCAGATACTGGCCGGCCGCGTCATGGGGCGACACGCCGAGGTTGCGGGTCGTCCCGTTCATGTACCAGCCCATGAAGTCGGTCGCGTCCCGGATGTCGTCGCGCCGCGCGCGCCGCTTGCCGGTGTCCTTCAGGTAATCCTCCCAGGTGCCATCAATGGCCTGGGAATAGCCGTAGGCCGAGCTTTGCCGGCCCAGCGGGATGATTCCCAGCGCATATTGGTGGGGGGTACGGGCATTGCCCACGAACTTCGATTCCTGATGGATCGCTGCCATCTGCACGGGAATCGGCACGCCCCAGCGACGCTGGGCGCCGCGCATCGCACCATAATAGGCGGGACGCTCGGCCACCAGCGCGCAGGCGTTGTCCAGATGGCGCGGCGCCTTGTGGCTGCCGCCGCCCCCGCAGGACGCCACCAGCATCACGATCGCCAGCTTGAGATAATTGTTCATGCCCGACTGTCCCGGTGTGGTCTTTTTCGGACGACTTTAGGGATTCCCACCCGCCGGGGAAATCACGAAAGCGCCACGTCCCCGCCGGGCTGCGACGATGCGGATGCACGGGAACCCTTGTGTCGGGACGGGTGGCGGTTAAAGGTCGGCGCAGATCCTATGCTTGGGGGAAGCACATCATGGCAGATACAGACATCGTCATCCTGGGTGGCGCGCGCACCGCGATCGGCGCGTTCGGCGGCAGCCTGGCTGGCATCGCACCGATCGATCTGGCGACCACCGTCGCCAAGGCGGCGATGGAGCGCGCGGGCGTCTCGCCCGAGCAGATCGGCAACGTCGCCTTCGGCCACGTCATCAACACCGAGCCGCGCGACATGTATCTGGGCCGCGTGGCCATGCTGAACGCGGGCATCCCGAACACCACGCCCGCGATGAACGTCAACCGGCTGTGCGGGTCGGGCGCGCAGGCCATCGCCTCGGTCGCGCAGTCGCTGATGCTGGGGGACGCCGACTTCGGCCTGGCCGGCGGCGCGGAAAGCATGAGCCGCGGCCCCTTCATCAACCCCACCATGCGATTCGGCGCCAAGATGGGTGACCAGCAGATGCTGGACATGATGGTAGGGGCGCTGACCGACCCGATGGGCACCGGCCACATGGGCGTCACCGCCGAAAACGTCGCGGCCGAGCATCAGGTCTCGCGCGAGGAGCAGGACTCCTTTGCGCTGGAAAGCCAGAACCGCGCCGCCCGCGCCATCCAGGAAGGCCGCTTCAAGGAGCAGATCGTCCCGGTGCAGGTCAAGACCCGCAAGGGCATGGTCGATTTCGACACCGACGAGCATCCCAAGGGCACCTCGGCCGAGGCGCTGGCGGGGCTGCGGACGGTGTTCAAGAAGGACGGCACCGTGACCGCGGGCAACGCCAGCGGCATCAACGACGGTGCGGCCGCCATCGTGCTGGCGCGCGCCGACGCCGCCGAACGGGCGGGGCTGACGCCCAAGTTCCGGCTGCTGGGCTATGCCCATGCGGGCGTGCGCCCCGAGGTCATGGGCATCGGTCCGGTTCCGGCGGTCCAGAAGCTGCTGGAAAAGACCGGCCTGGGCGCCGACGACTTCGACGTGATCGAAAGCAACGAGGCCTTCGCCGCGCAGGCGCTGGCGGTGAACAAGGGCCTGGGTCTGGACCCCGAGAAGGTGAACCCGAACGGTGGCGCCATCGCGCTGGGCCATCCGATCGGCGCGACCGGCGCGATCCTGACCATCAAGGCGATGTACGAACTGGAACGCACCGGCGGCAAGCGCGGCCTGATCACCATGTGCATCGGCGGCGGCCAGGGCATCGCGCTGGCAATCGAGCGGATCTGATCGCGCGGCCATGACACGGGACCCGGCGGCCGTTGGCGGCCGGGTCTTTTCATTGTGCGGACAGGGGCGCGTGCCCGCCGCTTGGGCCTGCCGGCCCGTGTCTTGCTGAAACGGCGTTTTCCGGGCGCATGGCAGTTGCAGGAATCATCGGGCACGAATCCCGGCCGGCCCTAGGCGCCGCAGACTGTCGAGGCAGTCGCGCGACAGGGCGGACCATGCCAGATCGCGCCGGCCCAGATCGCCCTCGCCCGGCGGAAGATGCAGCATCCATCCGGCGCAGGCCGGGGCGCGGTCGGGCGGACCTGCCCACAGCGCCGGACCGGACTCGGTCCGCAAGGGCCAGGTCAGGTCATAGTGGCTGGGGATTGGGCCATCCCGGCCGGGAACGGCCCGAACGGCGATATCGGGTGCGGTGGTGCGGGTGCGCCAGGTCAGATGCGCCAGCAGCGCCCGGTCGTCCGACACCACCAGCCGCGCCTTCGAATCCCGCGCCGCGGTGATGATTGCATCGGCCACTGCCTGATTCCCGACGTAACGCGCCAGTATCGGGCGGGCGTCCCGGCGCAATTCCTGCGCCATCGTGCCGATCACCGGCAACGCCAGTGCCATGACCCCGTTCAACGTCAGTGCCAGCACCGCCAGCCGCGGGCGTGGCACCAGCCATGCCGCCATCAGCACCGCACCCGCCACATAGGCACCGGCGGCCCAGTTGGCATTGGCCTGCGACTGCACCGCCTGTGCGGTGACGACTGCCAGCGGCGCGGCGGCGATGGGGATCAGCCCGCGCAGGCCGGATGGCCAGCGGCGCACCAGCGCCGCCAGCAGCGCGGCAAAGGTCAGGGGGCCCGCGACGGCGAACTGTTGGGCCAGAAACCGCAATCCGCCCGCCAGATTCAGCGCGCCCTGCCAGTCGGCGTTCTGGGTCGTGTGGCGGACCGTCGCCATGTCATGCCGGATGTTCCACCAGATGTTGGGCGCGAACAGAACCAGCGCCATGGCGGCCACGACCGCAACCTGCGCCCACGGCCTGCGCCAGCGCGGGTCGATCCAGGCGGCCAGCGCCAGCCCCGGCAACGGGAACAGCATCGCATATTTCGACCACATCCCCGCCGCCAGCGCCGCCCCGGCCAGCGCCGCGCCGCCCATGCCGGGTGCCCCCACCCAGGCCAGCAGGAACAGCGCCAGCGCCAGCATCTGCGGACTGTCGGTGGAAATCAGGATCGCGCCCACCGACACCGCGGGCAGCGCCGCATAGACCGCGCCCGCCAGCGCCCCCGCCCGCGGCCCCGCCAGGATCCGCCCCAGCGCCATCACCGCCAGTGCCGCAGCAGCATGGACCAGCGGCCAGGGCAGCCGGGCCACCCATGGCGCATCGCTGCCGGTCAGTTCGTTCGCGGCCCGGATCAGCCAGCCGACCAGCGGCGGCTTGGACCAGGCGCCGAAGGCCATCTCCTGCCCCCACAGCCAGTATTGGGCCTCGTCGACATAGAACTCCATGTCCGAGGCGGGCAGCCAGGCCAGCCGCCAGACCGTCAGACCCGCGATCAGGATCAGCGCCCGGCGCTCAGCCGCGCAGATGCCGTTCGGCATGGATCAGCCACAGGTTGCGGACATAGATCACGGTTCCCAGGCCCTGCCCAAGGATGAAGACCGGATCGCGCCGGTGAATCGCATAGGCCAGAAGCGTGACCCCGCCCGCCAGCGAGAACCACCAGAACGCCACCGGCACCACCGACCGGCGGGCGCGTTCGGACGCGATCCACTGGACCAGGAACCGCATCATGAACAGAGTCTGCGCGAAGAATCCAAACAGCACCCACAGCAGCTCGGCCTGCGTCGTGACATGGAACATGTGAAGCAGCCGGTCCATCATCGGTTCTCCCCTGGGGTCAGTTCGACGGGCCGCACCGTCTTGCGCCGCCGGATCAGCCAGGCGACCCCGGCCAGATCGACCGCCCCTGCCAGTCCCCGCTGCCAGTTGCCATAGTTGGACACCCCGGCCACCCGCGCCCGATGCGCCACATCGATATGGATCACCTGCCAGCCGTCGCGGACGAACAGCGCGGGCAGAAAGCGGTGCTGGTGGTTGAAGAAGGGCAGGGCCAGATAGGCGTCGCGCCGGAATGCCTTGAGCCCGCAGCCCGAATCGCGGGTGCCGTCGCCCAGCACCCGGACGCGCAGCCCGTTGCCCAGGCGCGAGGCGATCTTCCTGGACGCCGTGTCCTGGCGCCCCACGCGCTCGCCCGCGACCAGCCCCAGATCGGGCGGACCGTCCAGCAGCGGCGCCAGCAGGCGCGGCAGTTCATCGGGCGGGTTCTGGCCGTCGCCGTCCAGCGTGGCGATGACAGTCGCCCGTGCCGCCAGCACACCGCTGTGCACGGCGGCGGATT
>CALLYR010000382.1 GCA_937859005.1 uncultured Paracoccus sp.
CCATCCTGATGCTCGAGCCGCGCCGCCTCGCCACCCGCCAGGCGGCCGAGCGGATGGCCGAGACTTTGGGCGAGGCGGTGGGTGCGACCGTAGGCTATCGCATCCGGGGCGAATCGGTGCCCGGCGCGCGGATCGAGGTCGTGACCGAAGGCATCCTGACCCGGATGATCCAGTCCGACCCCGACCTGCCCGGCGTCGGCTGCGTGATCTTCGACGAATTCCACGAGCGCAGCCTGAACGCCGATCTGGGCCTTGCGCTGATCTGGGAAAGCCGCGCGGCGCTGCGCCCCGATCTGGCGGTGCTGGTCATGTCGGCCACGCTGGACGCCGAGCCGGTCGCGGCCCTGCTGGACCGTGCCCCCGTGGTGCGGTCCGAGGGGCGGGCATTCCCGGTGGACACGCGCTGGCTCGACCGGCCCCTGCCTGCGGGCGCGCGGCTGGTCCCCGAGGCCGCGCGGCTGATTGCGCAGGCCGAGGCCGAGACGCGCGGCGACCCCGGCGGCACGATCCTGGCCTTCCTGCCCGGCGAGGGCGAGATCCGCCGCGTGGCCGCGATGCTGGATCTGGACGCCGAAATCCTGCCGCTGTTCGGCGCGATGGACTTCCGCGCGCAGCGGGCGGCTCTGGCGCCTCCTGGCGACCGGCGGCGGATCGTGCTGGCGACATCCATCGCGGAAACCTCGCTGACCATTCCGGGGGTGCGGGTGGTCGTGGATGCAGGCCGGGCGCGGCGGGCGCGGTTCGATCCCGGATCGGGCATGACCCGGCTGGTGACGGAACGCGTCAGCCGGGCCGAGGCCGAACAGCGCCGCGGCCGTGCGGGGCGCATCGCACCGGGCATCTGCTATCGCATGTGGGCGCGGGCCGAGGAAGGTGCGCTGCCTGCCTTTGCCCCGCCCGAGATCGCCACCGCCGATCTGGCGGGCCTTGCGCTGGAACTGGCGGCCTGGGGGTCGGATCAGGGGCTGGCCTTCCTGACCCCGCCGCCCGCTGCCGCCCTGTCCGAGGCGCGGGCGCTGCTGGCTGACCTTGGCGCGCTGGGCACGGACGGCCGGATCACCGCGCATGGCCGTGCGCTTGCCGGGCTGCCACTGCATCCGCGGCTGGGGCACATGCTGCTGACCGCGGGGGCGGGGGCCGCCGATCTGGCGGCGCTGATGGCCGAACGCGACCCGCTGAAGGGCGCTCCCGCCGATCTGGCCCTGCGGCTGGAGGCGATCCGCGACCCCCGCGCCTTTGCCGAGCGTCACCCGTGGGAGATCAGCCGTCCCGCCGTCGAGCGCATCCGCGAGGAATCCCGCCGCCTGCGCCGCGCAGCCCCCAAGGGGGACGCGATGCCGGTTGCGGCGATGGCGGCGCTGGCCTATCCCGACCGCATCGGCCTGCGCCGCAAGGGCGAGGCGCCGCGTTACGTCCTGTCGGGCGGCAAGGGCGCGGTGCTGGCCGAGAGCGATCCTCTGGGGGCCGCGCAGCTGATCGTCGCGACCGATCTGGACGGCGACGCGCGCGAGGCGCGCATCCGCATCGCAGCCGCCCTGGACGAATCCGACCTGCGCGGCCTTTACGGCGACCGGATCGCGATGGTCGAGGTGGTGGAATGGTCGCGCCGCGAGGGCCGGGTGCTGGCGCGGCGGCAGGAACGGCTTGGCGCGCTGGTGCTGTCCGACCGCGCCCTGGACAATCCCGCGCCCGATGCGGTGGCCCGCGCGGCATTCGAGGGTCTGCGCGACCTGGGCCTGTCCTGGACACCCGCCGCGCGGCGGCTGCGCGCCCGGATCGCGCTGGTGCCGGGGATGCCGGAGATGTCCGATGCGGCCCTGCTGACCGACCCCGGCTGGCTGTTGCCGTATCTGACCCATGCCCGCACGGCTGCCGACCTGCGCGGCCTTGACCTGGCCGAGCCGCTGAAGGCACTGATCGGCTGGGACGGCCAGCGGCTGCTGGATCAGGCCGCGCCC
>CALLYR010000383.1 GCA_937859005.1 uncultured Paracoccus sp.
CGAAATGGGTGTCGGTCACGCGGGTCAGGATGTTGATGCCGGGCCAGCCCGCGACCTCGGCCTTGCTGACGAAAAAGACCGGCATGGCCGCGTTCAGCACGAAGATGTCGAGCCAGCTGGAGTGGTTGGCCACCACCGCGCCCATTCCGCGCATCGGCCGCCCGGCCCGCCGCCAGCCGATACCCATCAGCCACAGGCACAGCCGGCAGACGCCCTGCACCCACGGCCCGGTCAGCGGGCGGCAGGGGCCGGACCGCAGCCGTTCCACCCCTCGCAGCGGCAGGATCAGCAGCACGCCCAGCAACAGCACCGACAGGACCGACAGGCCGCGCGTGGCCAGCAGCCAGCCCAGCGCGCCGATCCGGGGCAGGGGCGGGGGGTCCGCCCCGCGCCAGGTGGCCTCGCGCGAGGAGGGGGACGGACCCTGCGCGGTCATGCCGCCTGCCAGCGTCCCTGGTAAAAGCGGCGGTGCCGTTCCGACATGACGGCGGTGTCCATCAGCAGGAATACGTCGGTCGTGTTGAACGCCCGATCCAGAAATGCGCCTTCGCCCACCACGCCCCCCACCCGCAGATAGGCCTTGATCAGTGCGGGCATCGCCACCATCGCGCGGCGCCGGTCCAGATCGGCGGGCGGAATCAGATCCATGCGCTGATACCCTTCGGGCCGCGCGATGGGACGCAGGCCGGGCGGGGCGAGATGATGATGATGCAGCCAGGACAGGGCGGGGGCCAGCTTCGCGATGTCGGTGCCGTGAAAGCTGGCGACGCCGAACAGGATCTCGATTCCGTGGTCCAGCACGTAATCGGCCAGGGCGTTCCACAGCAGGAACATCCCCGATCCGCCGCGGTAATCGGAATCGATGCAGGACCGGCCCAGTTCCAGCAGCCGCCGTCCCGACCGGCGCAGCGGGTCCAGATCATATTCGGAATCGCAATAGAACCGCCCGAAATCCGCCGCGCGATCCCCCGGCAGCAGGCGATAGACCCCCACGACATGATCCAGCGCCGCAGGATCGCGGCGCGTGTCCACCAGAACCAGGTGATCCACGACCCCGTCGAATTCGTCCTGTTCAAGCCCTGCGGCATGATCGACCAGGGGGCCGCTGCCCCCCAGTTCCCGGACAAAGACGCGATAGCGCAGGCGCTGGGCGGCGGTCAGGTCGGCCTGACTGGTGGCCAGACGCACGTCGAACCAAGACGGATCGGGAGTCATCGGCACCGGCCCCAGTTTTCGTTCAACGCTGAGGCGTTTCATAGGCGGCGCATCGGGACGATGCAACTGCGCGGCATCGGCGGGAATCCGCTTGACTCGTCTGAAAGTTGCAATAAGAGTATATTCACTTTACCGTGTTTTGTATTTCGATGACCATTTCCAGATTGACGAAACGGCTGTTCAGAACCTGTTTTCCGGCTTCGGCAAAATTCACGGTGATGCGGTCGCCGATGCGCGACTGCACCTGGCCCACGCCCCATTCAGGGGCGCCGGGATGGCGGACCAGCATGCCGGGTTCCAGAATCTCGTTCATCGTGCGCGCCCGGATCGGGGATGGGATCTGCACAAAGGCTATCGCCCCATGAACTGCGCTGCAACGCCCGTGCTTGCCTGCGAACCCGATCAGGCCGGGTCCGAACTGCCCCTGGCCGCTCTGGTCGGCTCGCGCCTGTGCCATGACCTGATCTCGCCCTTGGGCGCCATTGGCAACGGAGTCGAACTGTTGCAGATGTCGGGCGACTGGCCGGGTATCGCCAAATCGCCCGAACTGCAGCTGATCGTCGAAAGCGTCCAGTCCGCCTGTGCCCGCATCCGCGTCTTTCGTCTGGCGTTCGGCCATGCCGCGCCGGACCAGCGGCTGGCGGTGTCCGAACTGCGCGGGCTGGCGCAGGCATATGCCGCCGGCAGCCGCATGGCCATCGATCTGCCGGCCGATGGCGATCTGCCGCGGAACGAGGCGCGGATGATCCTGTTGGGGATGATGTGTCTGGACAGCGCCCTGCCATGGGGCGGCCGCGTGCTGATCTGCCGCAGCGAACCCGGATGGCGTCTGGTGGCCGAGGCTGCTCGGACCCGCCCCAATCCGGCGCTATGGGCCTGGCTGAACGGTCCCCGTGCCGGACAGGCCACGCCCGCGCCGGCGGCCGTGCCGCATTGTATTGACCCAGTAAAAACCTGCTCAGGTGT
>CALLYR010000384.1 GCA_937859005.1 uncultured Paracoccus sp.
CGCCTCAGCCGTGCCGGATGGTGATGCGGGTCTGGCGGATCACCTGCCGCATCCGGGCGCGGGTCTCGGGCGCTTCGGCAGCCACCGCGCCCAGCATCGCCTGCATGTCGCCCCGCAGGCCGTTCACCTGGTCGATCAGCGACAGCACCAGCGCCAGCCCGTCCTCGTCCAGCGCATAGGCGTCCTGCAGATCCATCGCCAGTTGCAGCCGGGCGTGATCGACGGGGCGAAACAGCGGCCCCGATCCCGATTGCACCGGCTGCACGACCCCGGCGCGGATCAGATCGTCCAGCGCAGCCTCTGACAGATCGGGCAGCGCCGCCAGCAGTTCGTCTCGGGACATCGCCCCGGTCATCACCGTCCCCCCCTGCGCTGTTCGGCGCGGGCGTCATAGGCGTGTTTGCCGCGCCATTTTTCCATGAAGTTTGCCAGTTCGTCATCCACCTGCGGCGGCATGACAATCTTCAGTTCGACGAAATGATCGCCGCGCGTGCCGCCGGGTTTCGCCAGCCCCCGCCCGCGCAGCCGCAGCTTGCGGCCGGTGCTGGCGCCTTTCGGGATCGTCAGCATCACCGGGCCGTGAAGGGTCTGCGCCTCGACCTTGGCGCCCAGCACGGCCTCGTCGATCGAGATGGGCAGGGTGGTGACGACATCGTCGCCCTCGGCCCGCCAGTCGGGGTCTTGCGCGACATGCAGGGTCAGCAGCGCGTCGCCGGGGCTGCCCTCGCCCATTCCCGCCCCCCCCTTGCCGCGCAGCCGGATGGTCTGACCGTCGCGGGATCCGGCAGGGATGTTGACATCCAGCATATGTCCGTCGGGCAGGGTGATGCGCGTGGTCCCGCCCCGCGCCGCTGTCAGGAAGTCGACCTCGAGCGTATAGCGGTAATCCTGTCCCCGCATGTCGAAGCTGCGCGCGCCCCCAAAGCCGCCCTGCCGGAAACCGCCTCGCCGCGGTGCGCCGCCTTCGCCGAACAGATCGGCAAACACATCCGAGAAATCGCCGTAATTCGCCTCGCCCCGATAGGGATTGCCGGCGCCTTGGGAAAAATCGCGATAGTACTGGCGCTGCGGCCGTTCCTGTCCCTGGGCGTCGATCTCGCCCCTGTCGAAGCGCGCCCGCTGCTCGGGGTCCTTCAGCAGGTCATAGGCGGCGGCTGCCGCCTTGAACCGTTCATGCGCGGCCGGATCGTCGTTCAGATCGGGATGGTCTGTCTTGGCGATGCGCCGATAGGCCTTCTTGATCTCGGCCTCCGTCGCGGTTCTGGATACTCCCAGCGCGGCATACGGATCATCGGCCATCCTGCAAACCCCTGTTTCAACAACTCCCGAACGCCCCGGCGCCCGTCCCGGTTTCCCATAACCTCCGCCGGCGCACGGAGCCAGAGGGCAGGAGCGGCCCGGGACACCGGGGCCCGGCCCCGCGGCGGGGAACTGGCAGATCAGGGAAATCGCTGGTCGGGGCGAGAGGATTCGAACCTCCGGCCTACGGTACCCAAAACCGTCGCGCTACCAGGCTGCGCCACGCCCCGAACCGTTCGTCTTCTAACCGGGCAGGGGACGGGGGAAAAGGGAAAAGCGTCAATCGCAGGGGGCGGCGGCAGTTGCCTGGGGGACGGCGGGATGGGCCAGACGGGCGCCGGGGGCCAGGTCCAGGCGCGCAGCCTCGCCGCCGGCGATTTCCAGAACCAGCAGCCGGTCCGGCTGCGGATCGCCGGGGACGGCGCCCGGAACGGGGGTCAGGTCCAGCGGCCGCGCTCCGGCATGGACATGGCGCAGGACGCCGCGTGCGTCGAAGAACAGCATGTCCAGCGGGATCAGCGTGTCCTTCATCCAGAAATTCACGGGCTGCGCACTGTCATAGATGAACAGCATCCCCTGTCCGCGCGGCAGGTCGCGACGGTTCATCAGGCCCTGCGCCCGTTCCTGCGGATCGTCGGCGATCTCGACGCCGAAGCCGGTGCTGCGGCCGTCCGCCGACAGGATCAGGGCGCGGCCGGGCAGACAGGCGGCCGAATTCGCCGCCCCGGCCCCCAGCACCGCCCCCAGCGCCAGACCGGCCATGCGGGCGGCGCGGGCGCCCATCACGCCCCCACGGCCGAGGAGACAGCCGGGACCGCCTCGTCGGCCGCGGCCCTCGCCCTTCTGCAAGGCTCGTCCGCAATGGCGTTCGGTGGCGCATATCCGGCGGGCGCGTCCGGCTGAACGGCCCGTTCCCAGGGCAGGATCTGCGCCGCCACCATCCCCCGCGGACCTTCGATCATGCGCAGGGTGACGGCCTCGCCGGGCGTCAGTTCGGCAAAGCCGCAGTGGCGCAGCACCTCGATATGCAGGAACACGTCGCCGCGGCGGGCGAAGACATTGGCAAAGCCGAAGCCCTTGGCCTTGTCGAACCATTTCACCCGCGCCGCCAGCAGCGGCAGCCGGTCCAGCTGCAGCGCATCCAGCATCCCCAGATCGGCGATCGGGGCCGGTCCCGCAGCCGCCGGGGGGTCGATGCGCCGCACTTCGGCCACCTGCCGCCCGCGCGGGGTCGAGACGACGACCGCCTCGACCCGCGAGCCGTCGGCGACCGAGCCTTGCCCGAAATTGCGCAATACGTTGACATGCAGCAGGATGTCGTTCCCGCCGCAGTCATCCGCCACGAAGCCGAAGCCCCGGCCCGGATCGAACCATTTGATCTGTCCCCGCACATTCATTCCCGGTGCGGGTGCCGTGTCCTGCATCTGTCGCCCGTTTCCTGCCTGTCCGCGCAAGTTGCAAGGCACGCCGCGGCGGACGGGGCAAATTCTAATACCCTGCCGCAGCGAAAGGCAATCACGTCCGACGACATGACGTTACGGCTGCAGCCGGGTGACCGTCCAGCCCTCGCCCTCTCGCCGCCACTGGAAGCGGTCGTGCAGGCGGAAAAGACCGTCGGCCCAGAACTCGATCTGGACCGGGGCGATGCGGAATCCGCCCCAATGGGCCGGGCGCGCGGGGTTCAGCCCGTGGGCCAGCCCTTGCCGGGCGACCTCGGCCATCAGGGTGGCGCGGCCGTCCAGCGGCTGGCTTTGCCGGCTGGCCCAGGCGCCGATGCGGCTTTGCAGGGCGCGGCTGGCGTAATAGGCGTCGGCCTTTTCCCCCTCCTCGCGCGTGACGGTGCCGCGCACGCGGATCTGGCGGCGCAGGGATTTCCAGTGCATGACGAAGGCGGCCTTGCCGGTCGCCGAAATCTGGCGCCCCTTGGCGCTGTCATAGTTGGTATAGAAGACGAAGGCTCCGTCCGTGCCCGCGCCCTCGATGTCCTTCAGCAGGACCATGCGCGCATCAGGCATGCCGTCCGCATCCACCGTGGCCAGCGCAATGGCGTTGGGATCGTTGGGCTCGGAGTGCTCGGCCTCGGCCAGCCAGGCGCGGGCCAGCGCGAACGGATCGTCGCCGGCGAAGATTCCAGTGCGGTCGCTCATCTTGATGCCCCTTCGCCTTTGCCCTAATCCTCACCAAGGGTTGAAATCGCGGGGAATGGCGCATGTCAAGCGAGCGGACCGGCACCGGGCTGATGACCGGCAAGCGCGGGCTCATCATGGGGCTGGCGAATGACAAATCCATCGCCTGGGGCATCGCCCGCGCGCTGGCCGACCAAGGGGCGGAACTCGCCTTTTCCTATCAGGGCGATGCGGTGAAAAAGCGGGTCGAGCCGCTGGCTGCGCAGCTGGGCTCGTCCCTGATCCTGCCCTGCGACGTGGCGGACATGGCCTCGGTCGATTCGCTGTTCGACGGCCTGCGGGCGCGCTGGGGCAAGCTGGATTTCCTGGTCCATGCCATCGGATTTTCCGACAAGGACGAACTGCGCGGGCGTTACGTCGATACCTCGCGCGACAATTTCCTGATGACGATGGACATTTCCGTCTATTCCTTCACCGCGGTCGCGAAACGCGCAACGGCGATGATGGACGACGGCGGCAGCCTGCTGACCCTGACTTATTACGGCGCGGAACGGGTGATGCCGCATTACAACGTCATGGGCGTGGCCAAGGCCGCGCTGGAGGCGTCGGTCCGCTATCTGGCCGAGGATCTGGGCAAGGACGGCATCCGCGTGAACGCGATCAGCGCCGGGCCGATCAAGACGCTGGCCGCATCCGGCATCGGCGATTTCCGCTACATCATGAAATGGAACGAACTGAACTCACCCCTGCGCCGCAACGTCACGACCGAGGATGTGGGCAAGTCGGCGCTGTATCTGCTGTCCGACCTGGGGTCCGGCGTCACCGGGGAAACCCATCACGTCGATGCGGGCTATCACGTCGTCGGCATGAAGGCCGTGGACGCCCCCGACATCGCCACGGTCAACGGCCGCAAGGCTGCCGAATAAGCTGGCGATGGACGCGGTCACGCTGCCCCAGCTGATGCTGTTCGTCACCACGCTGGGGCTGGCGATCCTGTCGCCCGGCCCGGCGATCATCGCGGCCAGCCGGTCTGCGGCGGCGCGCGGGCGGCAGGCGTCGATGCCCTATGCGATGGGGCTGGCCTTCGGGGCGTCGCTGTGGTGCCTGTTTGCGCTGTTCGGGCTGACCGTCCTGTTCCGCTGGTGGCCTGCGCTGTTCACGGCGCTGAAGGTGCTGGGCGGGCTTTACCTGGTCTGGATCGCCTGGAAGATGTGGCACCACGCCGCCGACCCGCTGGCCATGTCGGGCGAATCGCTGGGCGGCCCCGGCTTCGTGCAGGGCATCGCGCTGAACCTGTCGAATCCCAAGCCCGCGCTGTTCTATTCCGCCGTCATCATGTCGGTGTTTCCCGTGCTGCACGGCGCGGCCCCCGCCCTCGTCTATGCCGTCGCGCTGTCGGTCGAACTGGCGTTCTATGCCGCGGCCACGACGCTGATGGCGGCCGCCCCGGTACGGCAGCGCTATTCCGGCGCAAAGACCCTGATCGACCGCATCGCAGGCACGCTGATCGGCGCACTGGGACTGTCGCTCATCTTCCGTCCCTGAGAGAGGTTCCCATGGCCCGTTCCCCCGACCGCCTGCCCCATGAAAAGGGCTTCCACGTCAGCTGGGACCAGTTGCACCGCGACGCGCGGGCGCTGGCATGGCGGCTGGACGGACACGGGCCGATCGACGGCGGCTGGAAGGCCGTGGTCGCCATTACCCGCGGCGGCATGGTGCCCGCGATGATCGTGGCGCGTGAACTGGATATCCGCACCATCGACACGATTTCCGTGAAATCCTATCTCAAGGGATCGCAGGGCGAGCTGCAGGTCCTGAAGTCGCCGGATGTGGCGGTGATGGGCGACGGCGAAGGCGTACTGGTCGTGGACGATCTGGTCGATTCGGGGCGCACGCTGGACCTGGTCCGGTCCCTGTTTCCCAAGGCGCATATGGCCACCGTCTATGCCAAGCCCAAGGGCAAGCCCATGGTCCAGACCTATGTGACCGAGGTCAGCCAGGACACCTGGATCTTTTTCCCGTGGGACATGGCCCTGCAATATGTGGAACCCTATCGCGGCAGCGACTGATGGCCGCGGCCCGGGACGTTCTGCACCGGCTCTTTGAAACCTCGATCTTTCTCAAGGGCGTCCTCGCCGCATTCGAGACGCTGACGGGCATCCTGCTGGCCACGCCGCTCAGCGGCCGGGCATTGCGGTATCTGCATGAGAGCCACGACGACGGCATCTTCAGCCCCGACGACCTGCTGGCGCGGCCGATCCTTGCGCATCTGCAGGCCTTCGATTCGGCGAGCCTGCATTTCTGGGCCGCCTATCTGATCGGCCATGGCGCGGTGAAGCTGGCGGTCGTCGGCGCGCTGCTGTGGGAATGGCGTTCCGCCTGGCCGCTGGCGATGGCGGTGCTGGGCGGGTTCATCCTGTGGCAGATGCGGGAATGGCAGCACAGCGGCAATCCGGTCATGCTGGCGCTGTCGGCGTTCGACCTGTTCATCATCTGGCTGACCTGGCGCGAATGGAAAGGGCGGACCGCCTGACGCGCCCCGCCCCGGTCCGCCCGGACCTTACGCGCCGTCGTCCTCGTCCGGCGTGCGACCGGCGTCGCGTTCCTGTTCGAACCGCCGCCGGGCCTCGGCTTCCTCGATGGTCTGCTGGCGCTTCATCCGCTCGGCCTCGTCAGAAGTGACATCCTGCGGCGGGTTGTAGCGGTTGCGTTCAAAGGGCAGGTTGCCCATGGCATGCTCCTTTTTTCTTGGCGGTGTCGGGGGGAACGCATGCGCGGGGGCGAAGTTTCGGCCCACGGTTCGGGGCGGGCGCTCAGTTCCCCTCGCCCCAGGCGTTGCCGCCGAAATCCTCGGGACCCTGCGCCTTGACGGGGCGGGTGCCATTGGCGGGGATACCGTCCTTTTCGCCCTCGCCTTCGTATTCGTTCTGCAGGGGGCCGGGGTCTTCGTCCTGCAGGCGATGGGCCTCGGGTGGAGGGCTGTCGCGCCCGGCCTCGGATGCAAGCTCGGCGCGATCGGCGTCGGCCTGCGGCAGCGGGGGCGTGCGCTCGGTATCGTCGGGGGTCATGGCGAATCTCCTTCGTGAAGGAAACCGGCAAGATGGCGACAGGGTTCCGCACGGACAGGGCCGCGCCGGAGGCAGGCCGATCCGCCGCCGGAAACCGCCGGCCCCTGCGGCGTGACCCGCGCCCCTGCAGGCGGCGGTCCGGCCATTGCCCTGCCCCTCTCTCGTCAGCCGTTGCCGCGTACGAAGCGCGCGGCGCCCTCGGCGGCCCGCACCAGTGCGCGGGACTTGTTCACTGTCTCCTGGAACTCGGATTCGGGATCGCTGTCATAGACGACGCCGCCGCCTGCCTGCACGTAAAGCGTGCCGTCCTTGACGACGCCGGTGCGCAGCGCGATGCACATGTCCATCTCGCCATTCGCCGCGAAGTAACCCACGGCGCCGCCATAGATGCCGCGCTTCTCGGGCTCCAGTTCGTCGATGATCTGCATGGCGCGGACCTTGGGCGCGCCGCTGACCGTGCCCGCAGGCAAGCCCGCCAGCAGCGCCGACAGCGCGTCCTGACCCTCGGCCAGTTCCCCCACCACGTTCGAAACGATATGCATGACATGGGAATAGCGTTCGATCACGAACTGCTCGGTCGGGCGCACCGTGCCCATGCGCGCGACGCGGCCCACGTCGTTGCGGCCCAGGTCCAGCAGCATCAGATGCTCGGCCAGTTCCTTTTCGTCCGCCAGCAGGTCGGCCTCCAGCGCGCGGTCCTCCTCGGGCGTGGCGCCGCGGGGGCGGGTGCCGGCGATGGGACGGATCGTCACCTCGCCGTCGCGCAGGCGCACGAGGATTTCCGGCGACGCGCCGACGATCTGGAAGCCGCCCATGTTCAGGAAGAACATGAAGGGCGAGGGATTGGTGCGCCGCAGGCTGCGGTAAAGCGCGAAGGGCGGCAGCGGAAAGTCGATCGCCCAGCGCTGCGACGGCACGACCTGGAAGATGTCGCCCGCGCGGATATAGTCCTTGGCACGCTCCACCGCCGCCAGATAATCGGCGCGGGCGAAGTTCGAGCGCGGCTCGCCGATCTTCGCGTCATGACCCAAGGCGCGCGGCTCGGCCGGATGGCGGTCCAGCGCGCGCAGCGCCTCCATCACCCGTTCGGCCGCCTGCGCATAGGCCGCGCGGGCGGGCGTAGCGGGGTCGAACCACGCGGGCGCGCAGAGCGTGACCTCGCCCTTCACCCCGTCCAGCACCGCCACAACGGACGGGCGCAGCAGCATCGCATCGGGCACGCCGATGGGATCAGGGTTCACATCCGGCAGATGCTCGACCAGCCGGATCATGTCGTAACCCAGATAGCCGAACAGTCCCGCCGCAACCGGGGGAATGCCCTCGGGCATCTCGATCCGGCTTTCAGCGATCAGCGCGCGCAAGGATTCCAGCGCGGGGCGCGGGTCGTCCTCGAACGCGTCGGAATAGCGGGCCTGCCGGTTGATCCGCGCCCGGCCGTCGCGGCAGTCCCAGATCAGGTCGGGCTTCATGCCGACGATGGAATAGCGGCCGCGGATTTCCCCGCCGGTGACGCTTTCCAGCATGAAGGACAGGGGCGCGGCCTCGGCCAGCTTCAGCATCAGGCTGACGGGCGTGTCCAGATCGGCAGCCAGCCGGACGGTGACCAGCTGGTTGTGTCCCTGTGCCCAGCCGTGCTCGAAGGTGGCGAAATCGGGTGACAGGTCCATCACTGCATCCGCACATCGGCAGCGGCCAGCGCGCCGGTATCGATCATGACCCCATGGGCCTGCTGCAGCGCGCGCGCGAAGTAATCGAACACGTCCGATTGCAGCGAATCGGTCAGGCGGCGCTCGACCGCGGACAGGATGGGCCGGGCATCCTCGGCGTTCAGTTCGGCGGGGATGATCTTGTCCAGCCGGATCAGGAACACCCGGTCGCCGGCCTCGGCCACGGCGATCTCGCCGGGCTCGGTCAGGCGGAAGGCTTGTGTTACAACCTCGCCGGGGACGCCCTCGATCACGCCGTCGCGTTCCAGCCCGGTGACGGCCGCAAAGGTGGCGTCCGGCGCCGGGGCGGCCGGTCCCGAGACCACGGGTCCGGTCGGCGTCGCGGCGGGGACCGGGGCCGGGGCGGCAGCGGGAACCTGATCTGCGGTCGCGGCGGCGGCGTCCGCGGGGCTGGCCTCCAGCGCCAGCTTGTGCTCCTCGGCCAGGGCCTTCAGGCGGCGGCGGGTTTCGGCGGCGGTCCAGTCCGCCACGACCTCGTCGCGGATTTCCTCGAACGGAGTCAGCGTGGGGGGCACCAGTTCGTCCAGCCGCATCGCGAAAATCCCGCCGTCGTCCAGCTGGAACAGTTCGGGAAAGTCCTTGTCGGTCAACGCGTGGGCGCGTTCGCGGAAGGTCTGATAGGCCGCGATGCCTTCGGACGGCGTATCGGTGGACCAGTCGATGCGGCCCAGCTGCATCGGCGTGTCCTTGGGCAGATCCTCCAGCGTGGCGCCACCGGCCAGCAGATCCTCGTACCGGGGGGCATTCTCCTCGATCAGGCGGCGCGCGCGGTCAGCCGCAGCCTCGGCCCGCAGATCCGGTTCGGCCTGTTCGAAGCTGACATTCACGGGTTCAAGGATCGCATTCATCGAAAACAGCGCCGGTCCCAGATCGGTCATGAAGGGTCCGACCACGCCCGGCTGGTCCAGCGCAAAGACTGCAGCCCCCGCGGCGCCCAGATCGGCCTGCGCAACCTCGCCCAGATCGATGTCGGCCAGTTGCAGGCCGCGTTCGGCGGCAAGCTGTTCGAATGTCGCCTCGCCCCGGTCGAGCCGGGCCTTGGCCGCCTGCGCCTCGGATTCAGAGGGATAGACCAGCCGTTCGACCATGCGCCGTTCGGGCTGCTGATATTCGTCGATCCGCTGCTGATAGAGGTCGCGCAGCGCCTGGTCGTCCAGCTGCACCGTATCGGCCAGCATCTCTGGCGTCAGCCAGGCATAGGTGATCCTGCGGATTTCCGGCGCGGTGAAGCGGTCGGCGTTGGCCTGGTGCCAGGCGGCCAGAGTCTCGTCGTCGGGGGGGGCGATGGGGCCGCTCAACTGGTCGCCGGTCACTTCGGCCCAACCGATGTCGCGCCGTTCCAGCAGCCAGCCGGCGGTGGCCTCGCGCATTTCCTCGGGCGCCGCGACCCCGGAAATCGCCGCGCGCTGCAGGATCAGCCGCGCCTCGTCCATGCGCAGATCGCGCTCGAACTCGCGCACGGTCAGGCCCTCGCGCCGCAGCACATCGGCATAGACGGCGGGATCGAACTGGCCCGACATCGACCGGAAGGCCGGGGCCTGGGCGATCTGCCGGGCCACGGTTTCGTCGCCGACAGACAGGCCCAGACGGCGGGCCTCGGATTCCAGGGCAGCGGCGGTGAACAGGCGCGCCTGCACCTGTTGCGGAAGTCCCATGGCGCGCGCCTGTTCGCCGGTCAGGTTCTGCCCGGTCTGGGTGGTGAAGGACTGCATTTCGGACCGGACCCCGCGCAGGTAATCGTCGGCGGTCACCTCGACATCGCCGACGCGGCCGATGCTGCCGCGGCTGCTGCCTGCGAAGTTTTCGATCCCGAAGCCCGCCAGTCCCAGCAGAACCATGCCCATCAGCAGCCACACCATGGTGGATCTGCCCTTGGTGCGCGTGGTAGCCATGGCCTTTTCCTTTCTGTGACGTGCCGGACGCGGCGTGTTTAGGGCCGGCCCCGCGGCCCGGCAAGGCCGCGTGCGCCGATCCTCATCCGGCAAAGCCGCGCAGGCGGTCCATCAGGGCGCCGATCCCGGTCCGGTCGATGTTGGCAAAGGCGATGCGGACATGGCGCGCGGCCCGGAGGTCGCCCGCGGGCATGAACATCGTGCCGGGCAGCAGCAGCACCCCGGCTTCATGGACCAGGCGGCGGGCCAGTTCGTCGGACGGAATCGAACAGGGATGTTCCGCCCAGGCGAAATAGGCGCCGCAGCCCTTCAGGCGCCAACCCTCCAGCCCCGCCATGCCCTCCGCCATCGCGCGCCGGCGGTCCAGGATTTC
>CALLYR010000385.1 GCA_937859005.1 uncultured Paracoccus sp.
CCCGCCGCGCGCCACAGCCAGGCCGCGGACGGACAGCAGGCTCATACCGGGATCAGCGCGCAGGCGACGCGCCGTCCTTCGGACAGGGTGACGTTATAGGTGCGGGCGGCCGCAGGGGTCGCCATCGCCTCGACCATGATGCCCGCCGCCTGCAGGGCCTGCGCCAGATCGGCGGGGGGACGCGCGATTTCGGGACCCAGCCCCAGGAACAGCACATCCACCCGGCCAGCCAGCCCGATCAGCGCCGCAATGTCGGACAGCCCGCCCCAGGACTGAACACCCTGTGCGGTCACGACCACCGGGCCGCGATGAACCTGCCCGCCCACGCGGAAGAAGCCGGGGCCATAGCCGTCCACCGGCACGGTCCCGTCAAAGTCGGTTTCCCGCATCGGCATCAGGGCATGTCCTGGAAGGGCGTTCCGGCAAGATCGCTTTTCTCGCCCGCCTCGGTCTTGGCGGGCTTGGACCAGTCGCGCTTGACCCCCAGCCACAGGACGATGTTCTTGGCGACATAGATCGTCGAATAGCAGCCGACGAACACGCCCCACAGCATCGCGAAGACAAAGCCGCGGATCACGTCGCCGCCCAGCACCAGCATCGCCGTCAGCGCGATCGCGGTGGTCACCGCCGTCATCACGGTGCGCGACAGCGTCTCGTTCGTGGTCAGGTTCAGCACGTCGATCAGGGGCATCGTCTTGTATTTCATCAGGTTTTCGCGCAGCCGGTCGAACACGACGACGGTGTCGTTGATCGACGTGCCCAGGATCGTCAGCAGCGCCGCGATGGTGGTCAGGTCGAACTTGATCTGGAACAGCGAAAATATCCCGACCGTCAGCAGCACGTCGTGGATCAGCGCGAAGACGCCGCCCACCGCGAACTGCCATTCGAAGCGCAGCCAGATATACAGCAGGATGCCCAAGGCGGCGGCGGCCACCGCATAGACGGCGGTCATGATCAGTTCGCCCGACACCTTGGGACCGACCGACTCGACGGCGGCAAAGGTGATCTGCGGATCAACCTCTTTCAGGGCCGCCTCGATCCGGTTCAGCTCTTCGGGGCTGACGGACCCCGTCTCGTTCGTGGTGCCGATGCGGATCTGCGCGACATGGCGGTTTTCGCCGAAGGTCGGGTCGAACACCTCGGTGATCGAGACGTCGCCCAGATCCAGGTCGTTCAGCGCCGCGCGATAGTCCGCGACCTCGAAGGCGGTCGGGCTCTCGGTGCGGATGGTGGTCCCGCCCTTGAAGTCGATGCCGAAGTTCAGCCCCATCGTCATCGTGACGATGACCGAGGCGATCATCAGGAATCCCGAAATGCCGAAGCTCAGCCACTGCCAGCGGAAAAAGTTGATCCTGGTATTCGCGGGAACCAGTTTCAGACGGAATGCCATGTCGGTTCCCCTTACAGTTCCAACGCCTTGGGCCGGCGCCATTGCAGCCAGAACACGATCAGCAGCCGCGTCAGATAGATCGCGGTAAAGACCGAGGTGACCAGACCGATGGTCAGCGTCACGGCAAAGCCCTTGACCGGGCCGGAACCCAGGAAGAACATCACGAGGGCCGCGATGAAGGTGGTCACGTTCGCGTCGATGATCGCGCTCATCGCCTCGTTGAAGCCGTCGTCGATGGCACGCACGACACCCTTGCCCGCGCGAAGTTCGTCCCGGATGCGTTCATAGATGATGACGTTGGCATCGACGGCGGTGCCCACCGTCAGCACGATCCCCGCAATGCCCGGCAGGGTCAGCGTCGCCCCCATCGCCGACATGACCGCCAGGATCAGGATGACGTTGACAACGACCGCGGTCGAGGCGAAGACCCCGAACAGCCCATAGCTGGCGATGATGTAGGCCACGACCCCGATGGTCCCGACGGTCGCGGCGACCTTGCCCGCGTCGATCGAATCCTGCCCCAGTTCGGGGCCGATGGTGCGTTCCTCCAGGAAGGTCATCTCGGCCGGCAGGGCGCCTGCGCGCAGCAGGACCGCCAGCCGGTTCGATGCGTCCACATCCATTGACCCCGAGATCTGCCCCGATCCGGCGGTGATCGCCTGACGGATCACGGGGGCGGAAATCACCTGATTGTCCAGCACGATGGCAAAGGGCTGGCCGATATTGGCCGAGGTATAGGCCCCGAATCGCTTGGCACCCGAGGGGTTGAAGCGGAAATCGACCGCCGGCTGGCCGTTCTGGTCGAAACTGGGCCGGGCGTCGGTCAGGTCCTCGCCAGTAACGACGGGCGCCTCGGCCAGGGTGTAATAGACCCCCGGCTCGTCCAGCGAGGGCAGCACGACATTGCCCAGACCCGCGCTTGCGTTCGGATCGGTGCCGCGCCCGATCACGGGGTTGAAGGTCAGCTTGGCGGTGGTTCCGATCAGCTTCTTCAGTTCCTCGGCCGATCCGATGCCGGGGACCTGGATCAGGATGCGGTCCTTGCCCTGGCGCTGGATCGTGGGTTCGCGGGTGCCGACCTCGTCCACGCGCCTGCGCACGATCTCCAGCGACTGCTGGATGGTGCGGTCGTCGGTCGCGGCCTTTTCGGCCGCCGACAGCCGCACCACCAGCCGGGGGCCATTGGCGGTGATGTCCAGATCGGACTGCCCGGCGCCCGACAGCGTGGCGATGGGCGTGGCCAGCGTGCGGGCGACAGCCACCGCCTGCGCCATCTGGTCGGGGTTGCCGATTTCCACATGCAGTTCGTCCGGTGGGCCGGGGACGCGGCGGACGGCCCCGATCACGTCGCGCTGGGCTGCCAGCGCGTTGCGCAGGTCTGGCCACAGGGCGTCCATGCGGGATTTATAGACATCGGCGACATGCACCTCGCCCAGCAGATGGGCGCCGCCGCGCAGATCCAGCCCCAGATTGACCAGCGAAGAGGGCAGCCAGTCGGGCCAGCTTGCCCGAGCCGCGGCCTGCTCGGGCGACTCGAACCCTGCCCGTTCGGCGGCCGTCACCGCGTCGTTGTGCGCCTCGACCCGGCCATAGAACAGGTTGGGCATCGCATAAAGCAGCCCCAGCGCCACCAGCCCCAGGATGACGAGCCGTTTCCAGAACGGGATCTGCAACATGGCGGCGGATCAGCTGTTCGCAGCCGCGGGCGCGGTGCGGTTCACGACCGAGGCGATGGTTCCGCGCACCACCTTGACCCGGACGCCCTGGGCGATCTCGACCTCGACCTCGTCGTCGCGTACGCCCATGACCTTGCCGATGATGCCGCCCTGGGTGACGACGCTGTCGCCTTTCTTCAGCGCCTCGACCATGGCGCGGTGCTGGGCCACCTTGCGCTGCTGCGGGCGCAGGATCAGGAAATACATGATCACGAAGACCAGCAGCAAGGGAACGAACTGCATGAAGGCGGCGGCGCCGCCGGCAGCCGGCGCGGCGGCCTGGGCATAGGCAGGGGAAACGAACATGGGCGATCCTTCAGAGAGGCTGCGAAGTCGGTCGGCGCAAGCACGGCGCGGGGCCGGGCTGCGGATTGGCGCGCAACCTAGTCATGCGCAAGGGGCTTGTCCAGAAACCGCCGCGTCGCTGGCGGTCACGACCTTGCGCCCCCTGCCCCGGTGGACAACCGCGCGCGCCCTGTGTCAGGTGGCGCGGACACCTGCCCGAAGGCCTTGCCCATGTCCGACGCCCGCAACGAGATCGACCGCCTGACCGGGATCATGGCCGCCCTGCGCGACCCGAAGACCGGCTGTCCCTGGGACATCGAGCAGGATTTCGCCTCGATTTCGCCCTATACGATCGAGGAGGCGCATGAGGTCGCCGACGCGGTCCAGCGGCAGGCCTGGGACGAACTGCCGGGCGAGTTGGGCGACCTGCTGTTGCAGGTGGTGTTCCACGCCCAGATGGCGGCCGAGGCGGGGATGTTCGATTTCGCCGATGTGGCGCGGGCGATTTCCGACAAGCTGGTGTTCCGCCACCCCCACATCTTCGGGGACGAATCGCGCGACAAGACGGCCGAGCAGCAGGTCCGCGACTGGGAGGCGATCAAGGCAAAGGAACGCGCGGCCAAGGCCGAACGCGGCGTGCTGGACGGCGTGGCGCTGGGACTGCCCGCGCTGACCCGCGCGGTCAAGCTGCAGAACCGGGCGGCGCGAGTGGGCTTCGACTGGCCGGCGACCGAGCAGGTGCTGGACAAGCTGGCCGAGGAGACGGCGGAACTGGTCGCAGCCCGCGACGGCGACCCTGCGCATCTGGCCGAGGAAATGGGCGATCTGCTGTTCGTCATGGCCAATCTCGCCCGCCATCTGAAGATCGACCCCGAGGAGGCGCTGCGCGCCGCCAACGCCAAGTTCACCCGCCGCTTCCGGTCCATCGAACAGGCGCTGGCGGCGCAGGGCCGCCGCCCCGAGGAGTCGACGCTGGAGGAGATGGACGCGCTGTGGGACGCGGCAAAGGCCGCCGAAAAGGGCCGGGTCACGCCGTCTGCATGACCTCGGCCAGCGCGGCGTCGTAATCCTCCAGCGTCCCGCGCGAGGCGCGTTCGGACAGGATGCGTTTCCACCCCCGCGCGCCGGGGCGGCCATGGAACAGCCCCAGCATGTGACGGGTGATCTGGTGCATCCGCCCGCCCGATTCCAGATGCCGGGCGATGACGTCCCGCATGGCGCGGGCGGCATCCGCCGGATCGCCAAGGGGCGGCGCGTCGCCCCACAGCGCATCGGCCGCACCCAGGATGTCCCAAGGCTGATGATAGGCCGCGCGCCCGACCATTACCCCGTCCATCGCCGCCAGATGATCGCGCACCTGATCCAGCGTCCCGATGCCGCCGTTGATCGACAGATGCAGGTCCGGGAACGCCGCCTTCATCGCATGGACCAGCGGATAATCGAGCGGCGGGATCTCGCGGTTCTCGCGCGGGGAAAGCCCTTGCAGCCAGGCCTTGCGCGCGTGGATCGTCAGGCGGCGCACGCCCGCATCCCGCATGACGGCGATGAAGGCGGGCAGCACTTTGGCGGGTTCCTGCTCGTCCACGCCGATGCGGCATTTCACCGTCACCTCGACCGGACTGACAGCGGCCATCGCCGCCACGCAGTCCGCGACCAGCGCGGGCGACTTCATCAGCACCGCGCCGAAACAGCCCGACTGCACCCGGTCGCTGGGGCATCCCACGTTCAGGTTGATCTCGGCATAGCCCCGGTCGGCGGCGATCCGGGTCGCCTCGCGCAGTTCGGCAGGATCGGACCCGCCCAGTTGCAGCGCGACGGGATGCTCGGCCGCGCCATGATCCAGCAGCCGCCCCCGGTCGCCGTGGATCACCGCCGGCGCCGTCACCATTTCCGTATACAGCAGCGCCCGGCGCGACAGCAGCCGGTGAAAGGCGCGGCAATGCCGGTCGGTCCAGTCCATCATAGGCGCCACGGCTAATCTAGACGCTTGATATTCAGTCATTTTTTGTGTATCTTCAAAACGTTGGGCACCCGCGTGTGCACTCCATACTACGACCGAACCCGCCCCTTTTCGCTACGTTTCGATCCCTGACTGCACACAGAGCGCACACGAAAATGGCCACCATCACGAAGCTTCCTTCCGGCACCTGGCGCGTCCAGGTTCGACGCAAAGGCAAGTATGCGAGCGAGACCTTCCTTCGCCGTGGCGATGGCGAGGCCTGGGCACGCGCCGTCGAACTCAAGATCGACCGCGGCGAACCGATACTCTGTGATGCCACCACCAAGACCTTCGGTGGCCTGATCGACCTCCATAAAGGCGATCTTGCGCAGGTCGGCAAGTGCCTGGGCAGATCGAAGGCCGCCAGTCTCGAATCCCTGTCGGCACGTCTGGGCAAGCTGAGGCCCGCGGAACTCGACCGTGAAAAGCTCATTGCGTTCGGGAAGGATCGCGCAAGGGAGGGCGCCGGGCCGGTGACGCTGAGCATCGACCTCGGCTACATCAAGACCATTCTGTGCCACGCTGCGGCCGTACATGGCATCTCTGTCTCTACCGAGGGCGTCGATCTCGCCCGTATTGCTCTGGGAAGGCTTGGGCTTGTCGGCAAGAGCAACGAGCGCGACCGCCGCCCGACCGAGGCCGAAATCGGCGCAATCATCAGCCATCTCGAAGCAAATCCCCGCCAAACCATCCCGGTGGGCCGGATCATTCGCTTCGCCATCGCAACTGCCATGCGGCAGGATGAAATCTGCCGCGCCACTTGGGCCGACTACAACACTCGCACCAAGATGCTGCTAATCCGCGACAGGAAGGATCCTCGTCGCAAGGCAGGAAACGACCAGCGCATCCCGTTGCTCAATGTTTCAGGCTATGAGCCTTGCGGACTGATCGACGAGCAGCGGCAGTTGCTGGGAGGACGGGGCGAGCGTATTTTCCCGTACAACGGCCGGTCGATTGGCACTGCATTCCGTCGAGCTTGTCGAGACCTTAAAATCAGGGACTTACACTTTCACGATCTGCGCCATGAAGGAACCAGCAGGCTGTTTGAAGCGGGGTTTACGATCGAACAGGTCGCACTCGTCACGGGCCACAAGGACTGGAAAATGCTGCGTCGCTACACCCACATCCGCCCAGAACACTTGCACAAAATTGCAGAAAGAAATGTGGCGTAGAGAATAATATTTCGGCCGAAGTTGCCGCGTATTCTGCGGGATGTTTTCGAGCCTTGCCAAGGGTAGCGTCGTGAGTTCGAATCTCATCGCCCGCTCCAAATTTCCTGAACGGAACAATGACCTAGGAAGCGCCCTGCGGGGCGTTTTTTGCTTACATGACCATTGGATCCTTGGCGTGTAAGCATCTTGTAAGCACAAGAGCGCATGATGCCGGATACCGTAGCGCAACCTCGGGCTCCCCGCTCGATTGAGCACCCTGATCTCATCCAGACTCGGCGTCGAATCTGACGCGCACCCGCAGTCCCGGCATGTTGTCCGAGAGCTCCAGCCGGCCGCCGTGCAGCTTGACGATCGCCTCGACCAGCGCCAGCCCCAACCCGCTGCCAGGCGTCGAGCGGCTACGGTCAAGCCGGTAGAGGCGGCGCAACACGGCCTGCCGCTCGGCCTCCGGGATGCCGGGGCCGCGGTCGGCGACGGTCAGGACCGGGCCTTCGACGGCAAGCGTAACCGGACCGGGCGGGCTGTGCCGCAACACGTTTTCCAGCAGGTTGGCAATGACCTGGCCCAGCAGCATGCGGTCGCCGCTGATCGTCGCCGGGTCGCGCAGGGTCAGCGTGAGGCTGTGCCCGCCCTCCTCGGCAGCCGGTTCGTAAACCTCTGCCATCGTCCGCGCGAGCGGTCCCAGCGCGACCGGGACGAAGCGGGCGCGGGGGCTGCCGCCCTCGACCTGCGCGATACGCAGCAGCGCCTCGAAGGTTGCCACGATTCCCTCGGCCTCGGCCGCGGCACGGTCGAGAGCCTCGAGTTGTGGTGCCTCGGCGCGGGCCTGATCCAGCAGCACCGTCAGCCGCTGCACGGGAGTTTTCAGGTCGTGCGCGATGTCGGCCGAGACCTGGCGCAGCGCGGCGACAGACGCCTCCTGCGCCCGCGCCAGCCGGTCTATCCCGAGGCCC
>CALLYR010000386.1 GCA_937859005.1 uncultured Paracoccus sp.
GTCGGGGATGGGGAAGGACAGCACATAGCCGCCCGCACCGGCGGCCGAGGGCATCAGCCGGGCGTGCTCGACCCCGTCGGGGCGCAGGATCACGGCGGTCAGCGGCAGGCCGTCGATGGCGCGGGCGGTGGCGTCGCGGGTCAGGATGGTGGCCTGCGCCGTCTCTCCGGCGCGATAGGCGCCCCGGTCCAGCGCCACGAACACGTCGATGGGGGGCGCGGGCGGCGCACCCTCGACGCCCCGGTCGGACAGGTCGAACTCGGGGTCGATCAGCGACAGGAAGGCAAGGTCCGCAACCTTGTCTCCGTCGCGCCGCGTGGCCGTGACCAGCGCGGGTTCGGCCGCGCCCGTGCCGCGTGTCAGCCCCGCGTCGAAATGCGCGATGCCCTTCGCGTCGGTCGGCGCGCTCGCCAGCACGGCATTCCCGCGCGAGACCAGCGCGACCTCGACGCCCGCCCGAGGGGCCGCGTCCGACAACCCGCGCAGGACGACGGTCAGCCCGTCGGTGCCCGAAAAGCTGGACAGGCCGAGGTCGGAAATCATGAACCACTGGGTCGCGGGCGGGCTGCGGTCGGGCGACTGCCCCGGCACGGCGGCGGTCAGGGCATAGACGCCCGGCCCCAGCGGCCCGGCGGCGGCCCGCAGGTCAAGGCGGGTCGTGACCTCGGCATTGACGGGATGGGTGCCGCCGCCGGGGGGCGGGGCAATATCGGCCTGTCCGCGCCAGACCTCGGTGCCCATCTGGCTGGTGAAGGTGTCGGCCTTCCAGTCGTCCAGGGGGGCCGCGAACATCCCCTCGCGCAGCGCGCGGACGATGTTGCGGTCGGACATGCGGTACAGCGTCAGATCCACGGTTCCCGTGTTCACCGTCCGCAGCGTCAGCCCCTGATCCCCCGTCGCGGGCAGGACATAGGCGCGGCCCGCAAACCGGGCCAAGGGCGCGCGGTCGCGGACGTAAAGCCGCAGCGGCACGGGTTTCTTCAGCACGTCCCCGCTGGCCGCGGGCAGGCCGGGGCGCAGGGTCAGTTCCAGCGCCGCGCCCCGCGCCATGCCGGTCACGCAGAGGTCGTAACCTTCCGCCTCGACCGCCAGCGCCGGGTCGGGCAGGGCGACGAAGGGGCGGAAATCGACGCCCTTTGCCAATTCCTCGGAAAAGCTGGCGCAGGCGCGGGCCTGCGGCGCGTCGGCATCGACGCGGCTGTCGGTGACGCGGAATCCGTGGCGGTCCTCGAATCCCTGCAGGGCTGCATCGAAGTCGGGATTGCCTGCCGCGCCCTGGGCAGCCGCCAGCCGCATCGCCATCAGCCCGTCGCGGCCGCGGCCCGTCTCCTCGGCCAGCACGGCCCAGCGGCGCAGCCCTTCGGTCCCCGCATCGCGAAGCCAGGCGTTCAGCCAGGCCGAGGCAGCGGCACCCAGCATTTCGTGGTCGCGGTTGCCGTTCGCGCCGGTCGCGGCCTCGTCCATCGCGGCGGCCAGTGCGGCCCAGTCAGGCCCTGCGTCTGTCTGCGCGGCGATCGCACCAAGCCAGCGCAGGCGCGCGGTCGGATCGCCCGCCTGCCCGGCTTGCAAGTGCAGGCTGTCCAGCCCCTCGCCATTGCCCGGATAGAGGCTGCCCAGCTGCGCCGCCTGCGCCCGCGCCGCGCTGCGGTCGCGGTCGGAGA
>CALLYR010000387.1 GCA_937859005.1 uncultured Paracoccus sp.
CCGCTGCCCGCGCCCCCGCCGATGCGGCGGGCGTTGGCGGCGATGGTGCGGCCGATGGCGTCGATCAGCGGCTGATAGGCGGGATTGATGGCGGCCTTGGCCGAGCGGAACAGTTCGGGGTTGCTGGCCTGCACGACCAGCACGACCAGCCCCGGCGTCTCGCGCCCGTGCAGGGCGGCGCGCAGGGCCGGGGGCGCTTCGCTTTCGAAGGCGGGCAGCAACGGATCGACCACAGGTCCCGTCAGGGCAGGAGGTGCCGCGCCGGACTGGCGGACGGGCCGGAAGATCGCGGCGCGGTCAGGGGGCGGCAGGGCCGCGGCCTGTATGAACAGCCCCTCGGCCCGCTGCGACAGGCGCATGGACAGCCCGGCGTGGACCCCCAGCACCAGCCCCAGCGCCGCCAGCCACAGCGTCCACAGCGGCACGGCGAACCGGCGGGGCGTGTCGGGGGGCGCGACCCCCGCGCCGTTGGGCGCAAGGGGCGCGGTCTCGCGTTCGGGATCGCGCAGCAGCCGGACGATCTGGCTGCGCCGCGCCACCAGCGCGCCTTCGCCCGCGCCCCCCTGCACGCGATACTTGCCGCGGAACCCCAGGCACAGGCACAACCACGCCAGTTCCAGCAGGTCGCGTTCGGCCACCGGATTGCGCATCAGCGCATCGAGCCGGTCGAAGAACCGGGTGCCGGCATCGACCTCGCCGCTCATCTGCGTGACCAAGGGCTGACGCGGCCAGTCGCTCTGCCCGCCCCAAGGGGTATTCAGCGCCAGATCGTCCAGCAGCGCCGCGACGAACCACGCGCCCTGATCGGCCCGGCTGAGCGGCACCCCCGCCGCGACCGACGCATCACGGCCCTCCACAAGAACGGCCTGAAGCCTTGCGCGAAGCGCCTCGGGCTGGTCGGGGGGGTGGGCGCGTTCCAGTTCGGGGGCCAGTTCAAGCAGCGTGGCATGGGCCGCGATCAGCGGATTGGGGTGGGCCCGCCCACGCCGGGCCTGGGGCGCGGTCACGGATGCAGGCTGCCAGGACGGATAGACGGGCGGCACGCTCCATCCGGCCGGGGCGGGCTGCGATCCGTCCGTCCGGGGCCGGCCCGCGCCGATCGGGCGGATGCGGGTGCGGCCGGGATCGCCAAGGCCGAAGGGATCGTCCGGTTCGCCCAACTCTGCCCCCTATCTGCTGATCGCGTAGCAGTCGATTTCGGGCTCGTGTTCCAGCTTGCCCGAAACACCCAGCACGAAACCCGGCGCCGATTGCAGCCGCGCCCAGTGTTCGGACTTGCGGTCCAGTTCAAGGCACAGCCGGTCGCCGTCATAGGGGATCTCGCGCGGCTGCGAATGCAGGGGCTTGAGCGGGATGCCCGGCAGGCGCGAGGTCCACAGCGTCTCGAATTCGTCGGCCGCGCCCACCGTGACCTGCCGGGTGAACAGCTGCATCAGCCCCTCGTCCGACATCTCGGACCCGATGCGCAGCACGATACGGCTGTTGCGCAGGATGTCGGGATTGTCGATGCGCACCTTCCAGACGTTCTGGGCATGGCGCGCCACCGGCAGGGCGCGGGATTTCGGCTCGACATGGCGCAGCGACAGGATCAGCGAGCGCAGCGCGTCCGCCAGCGCCGCGAATGCCGGCTGCGGATCGGCATGGTCGTAATCGGGCAAAGG
>CALLYR010000388.1 GCA_937859005.1 uncultured Paracoccus sp.
CCCCCTGGCAAGCCGGTGCGGCAGGACCACCGCGATTGCGGAAAACATGGTGAACAACACCGCCAGCGCCATGATGGCGCCGATCAGGGCCTGCGGCGGAGTAGCCTCGCGATAGGCGGCGATGGCGAAGATGTCCCGGCCCTCGGCGGACGCCAGCAGGAAGGCAACCATGAAGGTGAAAAGATAGGCAGCCTTCTGATCGGCGGTCTTGATCTGGTCATAGAAGATGTCGTTGACCTTCTTCAGATGCTCCCAGAACGGGTCGCCTCCGGGGGAGGATTCGGGCAGGTCGCCAGCGCCGGGCGCGTCCGGTCCGGGGGGGTCGGGCGGAGGTTCGGATTTCACCGGCGGACCTGCTGAAAAGCGTTGCGTGTCGCTGCCCGATTACCATGCCCTTCCGCGCGGCGGCAACTGAATCCATCCGCCCTGAAGGGCAGCTTGACGCATCGCGTGGCAAGCGGATAACAGCGAAATCAGGTCCTTGTCTGCTGCGGTTTCCGTCCATGCGCACGCGCTTCCTTTGTCAGGCGGCCGTGGCCTGCCTGCTGGCCGGCCCGGCATTCGCGGAACCGGTCCCCCGAAACGCAGCCCCGGCAGGTTCGGTCATCGCCCGAAAGTCCGGCGAGGAGGTGCAGTTCATCGAACTGGCCGGGTGGAGCGCGGTCGAACTGGCGCAGAACCTGCTGCCCGGCGACGTGCTGCGGACCAACGCCGTGGGCCAGCTTGCCGTGCTGTTCGCGGACCGCACGGCAGATGCGGCTGGCGCGGAACACCACCCTGGTCGTCAAGGAAGTCGGCACCGCCGCGGACAGCGTCCTCGAACTGCAGCGCGGCACCTTGTGGGGACGGGCCATGCGCGGCGGGCTGGGTCTGACCGTCACGACGCCCGCAGCGGCAGCGGCGATCCGCGGCACCGACTTTGCCCTGACGGTCGAGGGCGACCGGACGGCGCTGATCGTGCTGGAAGGGACCGTCACCCTGAGCAATGCGCAAGGCTCGGTCACCGTCCGCCAGGGCGAGGCCGCCGCCGCGCGGATCGGCGAGGCGCCGACCAGGACCGTCATCACGGATCCTGCCGACCGCGAGCAGAT